>JAFNZJ010000092.1 GCA_017382915.1 Clostridia bacterium
AATTCTATAAAAAAACGGCGGTATTCTTTCGCATCTTGATAAAAAAATAACCCCTTTCTTTTTAATGAAAGGGGTTAAGAATATTATTTTAAGTTAAGTTCTTCGGCGGTGGCGGGCTTAAGACCGTGAGAATCAAGAAGCTTTAAAAACTTTTCTTCATCTGCAATACGGAAAACCATATAAGCCTTGCCGTTTTGGTGAGTAAAAAGCGAATACATATATTCAATTGCCACATCACCGTCTGAAAGCAGGTTAAGTAGCTCTGAAAGACCGGCGGGCTTATCATCAACCGCAACAACTGTAACGGGTGTCATAGAAAGAATATTGCCGTGCTCAAGCAGTACAGAGGTGGCCTTTTCGGCATCATCTGCAATAATTCTAAGCAGGCCGTAATCAGCAGTTTCCGCAATGGAAATTGCCCTTAAATTGATGTGATTTTGGGCAAGCAGACCTGTGATTTCAGCAAGCTGACCTGTTTTATTTTCAAGAAAAACCGAAATTTGATTTACGCTCATAACAAATATCCTCCCCTATTATATTTTTCTTTTATCAATTACGCGCACCGCTTTACCTTCGCTTCGGGCAATGGTTTTAGGTGCAACAAGCTTAACCTTGGCGGAAATTCCAAGCATAGCTTTAAGTTCAGATACTAAAGATTTTTCCATTTCGGTAATTTTACCTAATGAGTCGGAGAAAATTTCAGGTGTCATTTCAACCAATACCTCAAAGGTGTCGGTGTTGTTTACACGGTCAACAACAATTTGGTAATTGGCGGGGTAGCCCTGCTGTAAAAGTACAGTTTCAATCTGTGATGGGAATACATTAACGCCCCTGATGATAAGCATATCATCACTTCTGCCCATTGGCTTACTCATTTTAACGTGGGTACGACCGCAGGGACATTTTTCGCGGCTAAGCACACAAATATCGCGGGTGCGATAACGAATCATAGGAAATGCCTCTTTAGTGATGCAGGTGAAAACAAGCTCACCCTTTTCACCCTCAGGCAAAACCTCACCTGTGTCAGGGTCAATTATTTCGGCAATGAAGTGGTCCTCATTGATGTGCATACCTGTTTGGGCTTCACACTCAAAGCTGACGCCAGGGCCTGAAATTTCGGTAAGACCGTAAATATCAAATGCCTTTATACCAAGCTTTTGCTCAATATCGCTACGCATATTTTCGCTCCAAGCCTCGGCACCAAAAATGCCTGCCTTAAGCTTAATTTGGTCACGAAGACCCTTTTCATAAATTGATTCGGTAAGGTATGCCGCATATGATGGAGTGCAGCAAATAATGGTTGAGCCTAAATCGGTCATAAACTGAAGCTGACGGTCGGTATTACCCGATGACATAGGAAGGGTTAAACAACCAACCTTATGTGAACCACCATTAAGACCGGGACCGCCTGTAAACAGACCATAACCGTATGAAACATGGCAAACATCATCCTTAGTTCCGCCTGCCGCAACAATGGCACGGGCACAGCAATCTTCCCACAAATCTATATCATTTTGGGTATAAAAAGCAACTACACGCTTACCTGTGGTACCCGATGTTGACTGAATTCTAACGCACTCATTAAGGGGCTTTGCCAAAAGACCGTAAGGATAAGCCTCACGCAGGTCATCCTTTACCAAAAATGGCAGCTTTTTAAGGTCATCTACGCCCTTAATATCATCGGGGGTAACGCCCTTTTCTTCCATTTTTTTGCGGTAATAAGGCACATTATCCCAAACGTGCTTTATCTGTTTAACCAGACGCTCATCCTGCCATTTTCTTATTTGTTCATAAGGGGCAGTTTCAATTTCGGGTTGATAGTAATTGCTCATTTTATTTGCACTCCTTTTAAAATCAGTTAACTCCCCTGCCTAATGCAAAGGCTTTTTTATTAAGCTCAAGGAATTTGGGTGGAACGCTGCTTTCAATTGCCTGATACCACTCATCCTCAGAAAAATCAAAATACTTTGAAAGTATACCCATAAGCACTATATTAACCGCCTTGGATGAACCTGCCTGCTCGGCAAGGCTTAAAGCATCAACTGCGGTAAGGTTAATGCCCGCCGCCTTCATTTTTTCATCAAGGGCTTCGGGGTACTCTGCCGCACCTGTAATTACAGGCATTGGGTTGATTTGCTGGGTGTTAGCAATAATTCTGCCGCCCGGTTTTAAAAACTCGGTCCAACGGGCCGCTTCAAGCAGTTCAAAGGATACTATAAAATCAGCCTCACCCTTATCAATAATGGGTGAATAAACCTTATCACCAAAACGCACATATGTAACAACACTACCGCCGCGTTGACTCATACCATGCACTTCAGAAACCTTAATATCATAGCCTTTGGTAAGTAAAAGTTTGCCAAGAAGTTTTGAAGCAAGCAAACTACCCTGTCCGCCTACGCCGACTATCATTACATTTTTAGTTTGCATGATTTTATTCCTCCTCAACCTTTTTAAGTGCGCCAAACTTACAAAGCTGTTCACACACGCCGCAGCCTGTACAAAGTGTATTATCAATAACCGCCTTGCCGTTTTTCATACTGATTGCAGGGCAACCGATTCGCATACACATTTTACAGCTTTTGCACTTATCACTGTCAACAATAAGTGGCTTATTATGTTTAACATATTTAAGCAGAGCACAGGGTCTGCGTGAGATGATAACAGATGGCTCATCAGCCGCAAGCTCTTCCTTAATGGCGGTTTCACACTCATTAAGGTCATAGGGGTCAACCACGCGCACGCGGTTAATACCAACCGCTTTGCAAAGTGCCTCTAAATTGATTTTAGTGGCGGGGTCACCCTTAAGATTATAGCCTGTGGTGGGATTTTGCTGGTGACCTGTCATACCTGTAATTGAGTTATCTAAAATAATTACGGTTGAATTTGATGAGTTATAAGCAATGTTAATAAGCCCTGTCATACCCGAATGCATAAAGGTGGAATCGCCTATAACTGCAACAGATTTGCCGTCACTTTCACCGTTATTTGCCTTATTGAAGCCGTGCAGACCTGAAATGGAAGCACCCATACAAACAACGGCATCAATAGCATTAAGGGGTGGTACTGCACCCAAGGTGTAGCAACCAATATCACCAATAACGGTAATTTTATTTTTAGCAAGTGTATAGAAAAGTCCGCGGTGGGGACAACCTGCACACATAACGGGTGGACGGTTGGGAATAACCGCATCAACCTTAGTGCCGCAAAGGATGTCTTTATCGAATTTTTCGCGTACGATGTTTTGGCTTAGCTCACCTATCATACCAAATGCTTCCTTGCCCTTTGGTGAAAGGCCAAGGCTTTGGCAGTGAGCCTCAATAAAGCCGTCAAGCTCCTCAACAACGATAAGCTCATCAACGCTGTTTGCAAAATCTAAAATGGCTTTTTTGGGCATTGGCCAAATCATACCAAGCTTATAAACGGGGTATTTATCGCCCAAAACCTCTTTAACATACTGATATGATGTTGATGAGGTTATAATGCCCTTTTCGTTGCTTTGACCTGCCTCTAAAACATTTATGGCGGCTGTTTCAGCATATTCGGTAAGGGCTTTTGTTCGCTCCTCCACTACGGGGTGGCGAAGCTTGGCATTGCCCGGCATCATTATGTATTTTGAAGGGTTTTTTTGATAATCTTTTTTAACCTCAACCCTGTCACCGGTGGTAACTACACTTTGTGAATGGGCTATGCGGGTACACATCTTAACCAAAACAGGTGTATCAAATTGTTCTGAAAGGTCAAAGGCAAGCTTGGTAAATTCCAGCGCTTCAGCACTGTCACTTGGCTCAAGCATGGGGATTTTTGAACTCATTGCATAGTGGCGGGAATCCTGCTCATTCTGTGATGAGTGCATACCTGCATCATCAGCAACGGCAATAACCATACCTGCATTAACGCCTGTATAAGAAATTGTAAAAAGCGGGTCGGCCGCAACATTAAGGCCAACATGCTTCATACCGCAAAAACTACGGCTGCCTGCCAAGGCGGCACCAAACGCAGCCTCCATAGCTACCTTTTCATTGGGTGCCCATTCAGCATAAACTTCATTATACTTGGCAACATATTCGGTAATTTCGGTACTGGGGGTACCGGGATAACTTGATACAAAGCTACACCCTGCCTCATAAAGGCCGCGGGCAACCGCTTCATTACCCAACATAAGAGTTTTCATTTATTCAACCTCCGTTTTGGTTAACTAACTAAAAATATAATATATTATAACATAAGGTCGACAGATTTTTCAACCCGCCGACCCTAAATATTTTTATTTAATAAGCGCTATTTGGCCGATGCAAGATTCACCTATATCTTTATGACTATAATAATCTTTAACAGAATGGATAAGCGGCTTATAAAATAACTTAAAAATCAACGAAAAGGTTATTTTACCTTTTGATTAGATGATTCATAAATATCCAAAATAACCTTAACACTTTCCATTGCGTCGGTACCGGTTATCATAGGTTCTTTGTTATAAAGAACTGCCTCTGCCATATTTTGAATTAAATAGGTGTGACCGTAATTATTGGTGCTGTACTGACAATTAAGTCCACCCATAGAACCGGTTATCTCGGGCTTTGGAATATCTTTTACATTCCAAAGGTAAAATCCCTCATCGCCAAAAATAATGGAGCCTTCTGTTCCATGAATTGAAAAAATTGTATCGGCACCGGGATACGCTGCGGTTGTACCTTCAATTACGCCCATAGCACCGTTTTTATATTTAACCCTTACAACAGCGGTATCTTCAACCTCAATATCCCTTGCCAAGGTTTCACACCTAGCATCTACATACTCAATGCCACCCATCATCCAATCAATCATATCAACTCCATGGACACCTTGATTCATAAGTGCGCCACCTCCATCTAGTTCCCAAGTACCACGCCAGTCACCGCTATCATAATATTCTTGACTTCTGTAGTACTTAAGGTAGGCATCTGCAAGCACAATCTTGCCAAGGTACCCCTTTTCTATAGCTTCTTTTGTTTTTATTGCACCATCAAAAGTTCTTCTTTGAAAAACGCCACCCAACTTAACGCCGTTTTCTTTACAACAGGCAATCATAGTTTCCATCTTGCTTTTAGTAACGTCCAAAGGCTTTTCACATAGTACGTTTACCTTGTGCTTTGCTACAATACAGGCATGCTCACAGTGCATACCGCTGGGAGTACAAATACAACAAACATCAATTTCTTCTGAATTAAGCATGGTTTCAATATCGGTATACCAATTGCAATTTTCACTTTGTGCAACCTTCTTTGCTTTTTCCTCTACCACGTCACAACAGGCCACCAAAACAGCATCGGGCGCATGCTTAATAGCATCGGTATGATTTTCACAAATCCTTCCACAGCCGATAATTGCAAATTTAACATATTTTTTCATAGTAATCCCTCCACTTAATATTCACTGTATGCGGTCAGCCGATTTTTATCCGCCGACCCTAGATAATTTCTATTTTTTTATAATTTTTTTGCTATTCACCGATTGACTGCTTTGCCGAAACGGTTACCTGCTTATCATAGCAAGCAAAAACCTCATCAACATGCTGTTTTTCGGGCTTTTTAGTAATAAGGCTAACTACGGGAACTATTATAAGACCTGCCAGCATACAAAACGCGCCTGCGTTTATGGGTGACTGTAAAATGGCAGGGAACCGTGCCTTAAATACAATGTTTGCAAGCATAACAACGGTTGAGAAAATTATATTTACCCAAACTGCGGCTTTGGTGGTTTTTTTCCAGTATAAACCGTACATAAAAGGTGCCAAGAAAGCGCCTGCAAGTGCGCCCCATGAAACACCCATAAGCTGGGCAATAAAGGTTACATTTGATTTATGCTGCATAATTGCAATGATTGCCGAAATAGCAATAAACACAACTATAAGCACACGCATTATAAATACCTGTTTTTTCTCACCCATATTTTTGGAAATTTTGCCCTTGATAAAGTCAAGAGTAAGGGTTGAGCTTGAAGCCAAAACCAGTGATGAAAGGGTTGACATTGATGCCGAAAGCACCAAGACAATAACAACACCAATTAAAACGGGTGAAAGGTTTGAAAGCATATTGGGAATAATTGAGTCAAATATTATACTGCCATCGGCTGCAAGGTCAGGCTTAAACAGTCGACCAAAGCCACCTAAGAAGTAACAACCGCCCGCTACAATAAGGGCAAACAGGGTTGAAATAACGGTACCCTTTTTAATGGCGCCTTCATTTTTAATGGCATAGAATTTTTGTACCATTTGTGGCAGACCCCAGGTACCAAGAGATGTAAGAAGTACCACACCAAGCAGATTAATTGGGTCGGGTCCAAAGAAGGATGATAAATCACCTGCTTCAATACCTGAAGCGGAATCTCTTATGGTGCCAAGGGTTTTTATAGCCTCAGTAAAGCCGCCTTGAGAATTTAAAACTGCAATAATAACGGCAATAATACCGCCTATCATAATTACACCCTGAATAAAGTCGTTAATGGCGGTAGCCATATAGCCACCCGCTATAACATAAACTGCGGTAAGCACAGCCATTACTATAACGCACCAAGCATAATCAATGGGAAAAGCCATTGCAAAAAGTCGGCTAAGACCATTGTAAAGTGATGCTGTATAGGGAATTAAAAATATAAATATTACGGCAGAGGATAATAATTTCAGTCCACCGCTTTGGTAACGCTTTTCAAAAAACTGCGGCATTGTTGCACTGTCTAAATGCTGGGTCATAACTCTGGTCCTTCTACCAAGCACGCGCCAAGCAAGAAGTGAGCCTAAAAGCGCATTGCCTATACCTGCCCAGGTAGCGGCGATGCCGTACTTCCAACCGAATTGACCTGCATAACCAACAAAAACAACGGCCGAAAAATATGATGTACCGTAAGCAAAAGCGGTAAGCCAAGGACCTACACTTCGTCCGCCCAAGACAAAGCCGTTAACATCGGTTGAATTTTTGCGACAATAAAAGCCAACGCCTATCATAACAGAGAAAAATACAACCAACATTATAATTTGTGTTAACATTTTTAATCACCCTTTTGTTTAAATAATTTAAGTGTTCACAGTACTGTTTTTATGGAGTGGTGCCGTGCACAAGAACCGCTCATAATAAAAAGGTGGCTGTGGGCGTTTAATTTAGCCGGTAATTTGACTTTCAACCAATCTGCCCTTGCAATATTTTTCTCTAAGGGCAGGTTTTTCAATTTTGCCTGTTGGGTTGCGTGGCACCTTTTCAAAGAATATTTTCTTTGGGCGCTTATAGCGAGGAAGTTCTGTACAAAATTCATTTATTTCATCCTCACTGCACTGCATACCCTCTTTAATTTCAATAATGGCGGCGGTTATTTCACCAAGTCTTGCATCGGGCAGACCTATAACCGCTACATCCTTAATTTTACTGTGGGCACGCAAAAAGTCCTCAATCTGAACGGGGTAAATATTTTCACCGCCCGATATAACAACATCCTTTTTGCGGTCAACCAGATAAATAAAGCCTTCTTCATCCATTTTGGCCATATCACCTGTATAAAGCCAGCCGTCCTTTAAAACCTCGGCAGTGGCTTCGGGATTTTTATAGTAGCAGGTCATAACACCGGGGCCCTTTACAATAAGCTCACCAACATCGCCCTGCTTTGTTTTATTGCCATTTTCATCAACAATATCAACCTGCCATAAATAACCCGCCTTACCGATTGCGCCAACCTTATGGGTGTTTTCAACACCTAAATGCACGCAACCCGGACCGATTGATTCTGAAAGACCATAGTTGGTATCATACTGATGATGTGGGAATATTTTCATCCAGCGGTTAATAAGGCTTGGGGGGACAGGCTGTGCGCCTATATGCATAAGCCTAAGCTGGTCTAACCTATAATCATTAAGGTTTACCATGCCCGATTCAATAGCATCTAAAAGGTCCTGTGCCCACGGCACCAGCAACCAAACTATTGAACATTTTTCATCACTTACTGCCCTTAAAATCCATTCAGGCTTAACGCCGCGAAGCAGTACAGCCTTGCTTGCCGAAAGCAATGAGCCAAACCAGTGCATTTTAGCGCCTGTATGGTAAAGGGGCGGAATACAAAGAAAAACATCATCCCTTTGCTGATTATGGTGATTTTGTTCGGTCTGACATGAGCTTATTAGTGATAAATGCTTATGTAAAATTGCCTTTGGAAAGCCTGTGGTACCCGATGAAAAGTAAATTGCTGCATCATCGGTTTCGGTAAGCTCCACAGGGGGTGGATTTGATGAACAGTAGCCCATAAGCTTAATGCAGTTTTCACTGTAATCGGGGCCGTCATCACCCACATAAAAAAGCATTTTTAGTCTATTATCCTTTTTAACAATTGGGTCAATGCGGGTAATAAATTCAGGACCAAAAATAAGCACATCAACATCGGCTAAATCAAGGCAATATTCAATTTCATCACCCGAATAGCGGAAGTTCATTGGCACCGCCAAACAGCCCGCCTTTAAAATACCAAAATAAAGGGGCAGCCATTCAAGGCAGTTCATAAGCAAAATTGCTACCTTATCACCCTTTTTAAGTCCACGGCTAAGCAGCAGATTTGCAAAGCGATTAGCACGGCGGTCAAAATCAAGCCAGCTCATCTCTCTGCGGTAGGGTGTGCCTAAGTTGGTGCTTTCAATAAGATTAAATTCTCGCCAGGTGGTGGCTTTATCCATCTCTTCAGATGGGTTAATTTCCACCAAAGCAGTTTCGCCGCCATATAAACGAGCATTTTTTTCTAAAAGTTCGGTAATTACCATTTTGTTCTCCTTAAATGTTATAAAAAATTAAAGCCCCCTGCTATATGCAGAGGGCGAGTGTTCCCGCGGTACCACCTCAGTTTACCAATAAAAATATTGGTCTTAAAGCGGATTTAACAAAAAAATCCTAAGCTATATCGGGCTAACCCGTCATCCCCTACTTGGTACTCCTTTTGGGGAAGCCGCTCAAAAAGGTATTCAGTATAAGCCTTTTACCGCCTTGCAGCAACCGACGGCTCTCTGAAAAAAGGTGAATATACCTACTTGGTTTTATCATAGCGTTATTGTGTTTGCTTTAGCGCTTTTACGCTTTTATGCGCTAAAGCGTTTGTTATGTATGCTAGTTTAACACATATTTGGTGCTTTGTCAAGCGGTTTTTCACTTTTTTTAATATATTTTCTTTATTTTAAATACACCTCTTATTGACAACAGTAAAATCTTTAAATATAATTTTAAAAAGGGGTGAGAATATGCTAAACCTATATAAAAATTGTAACCTTTGCCCAAGGCAATGCGGGGTTAACCGATTAAAGGGTGAGCTAGGCTTTTGCGGTGCCGATGCCACTGCCGAAATAAACAGAATAGGGCTTCATTTTATGGAAGAACCTATAATTTCGGGCACCAAAGGTTCGGGTACTGTATTTTTTACACACTGCTCACTTGGTTGCATATTCTGCCAAAACAGTGATATTAGCCGCAGGGTCTCAAGCGGTAAAAAATACTCTGCAAATGAACTTGCAAAGCAATATATTGAACTTGAAAAAATGGGTGCCCATAACATAAACCTGGTAACCCCCACCCACTATATGCCCACAGTAGCCCAAAGCTGCGTTTTGGCGCGTGAAATGGGGCTTAAAATACCCTTTGTTTATAATACAAGCGGATTTGAAATGCCCGAGCATATTAAAAAGCTTGACGGTATTATTGATATATTTTTAACCGACCTTAAATATTTTAGCCCCTACCTGGCTAACCGTTATTCAGGCAGTGAGGATTATTTTGATTATTGCCTGCCTGCAATAAGTGAAATGATTAAAATCACCGGCTCCCCTACCTTTAATGATGACGGTATACTTAAAAAAGGTACAATTATCAGGCACCTTATTTTACCCGGTGCAGTAAATGATACACTTAATATTTTAAGGCAAACCCAAAAACATTTTAGTGACAGAGTTTTAGTAAGTCTTATGCGGCAGTATACACCAATGTCTACCGATTTACCCGATGAACTAAACCGCACCGTTACCGATGAGGAATACGCAAAAGCAGTAGATGAATTTAACGCACTTGGTTTAAGCGGATTTTTACAACAAAGCGATTCGGTAGGCAAAGATAAAATACCGAAATTTGAATAAAATTAAGCCCCAACTTTTTGTTGGGGCTTTTAATTATAATTTGTGTTATCTTTTCAAAAGAACTTCCTGCTCGTAGGTCTTAACCTCATCAAGCCAAGCGGCGCCAACAGGCACACCGTTCTTTTCGCAGAAGTAATCCCAAACTGCACCGAAGGGGTAGGTTTTATACTCCTCAGTAAGGGCAAGGCGGGATGTATTATCGCCATCAAGCTCCAGCTTCATAAGGTCGGCTGTAGGCTCTAACATAGCGCGGAGTAATGCCTTTTGCATATTGCGGGTACCAATAACCCAAGCAGCAACACGGTTTATTGAAGCATCAAAGAAATCAAGACCTATGTAGGTGCGGTCAATAAGGTTGGTGCGAACAAGGTTTTGGGCAATTGCAAGCAGTTCATCATCCATTACAACTACATGGTCGCTATCCCAACGGACGGGACGGCTAACATGAAGTAGAAGTTTATCGGTAAAGAGTAAAACTGCAGGGATTTTATCTGAAATAACTTCAGTTGGGTGGAAGTGGCCTGCATCAAGGCAGTACATTTTGCCACGAGAAATTGCATAACCTAAAGCAAACTCATTTGAGCCTACGGTATAGCTTTCAGCACCAATACCAAACACCTTACTTTCAAGGGCGTCTTTGGTGTACTTTTCATCATACTCAACGGCAAAAACTTCATCAAGCGCACTCATCATACGGGCGCGGGGACCTTCTTTATCAACGGGGGTATCCTTGGAGCCGTCGGGGAACCAGTGGTTGGTAACGCAGGTTTGACCAAGCTCTTTACCAAAATATGCGGCAATTTTGCGTGACGCTTTGCAGTGGCGAATCCAGAAATTGCGTACATTTTCATCAGCACTGGAGATGGTATAGCCGCTATCTGCCATTGGGTGGCTAAAGCAGGTGGGGTTAAAGTCAAGACCAATACCCATTTTTTTAGCCCACTCAACCCACTTTTCAAAGTGTTTAGGCTCTAATGCATCAAGGTCAACCTTTTCATCGGTATCGGCATATATTGCGTGAAGATTAAGCTTTTGTTTACCGGGGATAAGCGACATAGCCTTTTCAATATCGGCACGAAGCTCATCAGGGGTGGTTGCTGCACCGGGGTAATTACCTGTGGTTTGAATACCACCGCTAAGCTCAATATCCTTAAATAAAAAGCCGTTAACATCATCACCCTGCCAGCAGTGCATTGAAATAACTGTTTTTTGTAAACGGTCCAATACTGCATCAGTATCAACACCGATTTTTGCGTACTGTTCTTTTGCAAGCAAATATGCCTTTTCTGTTTGCATTTTAAAATCTCCTTTAAAATAGATTTACTTTTTTAAGTATATCATAACAAAAATTAAATGTCTATAAATTTTTGCTAATTAACAAAGTTTGCGGCAGTTACCTTGCCCTCAATAACCGATAAAAACCAACAATAAAGGGCTTCACCAAGCTCTTGATAAATGGGGTCACCATCGTGTGAGCAAAGCATTGCAAAGGTTTGCCCTACCCTGCGGTCAACCTCAGTACCGCGGCGGAAGGATAGGTAATAAAATGAAAATGCGCCTGTATCTGACGATTTTTCAAAAATTTCTTTATCCAGTGCAAAAAGGTTATCATAAAAGGCGGTGCGGGCGGTATTTGCTACCGACATATTGGGGCAAAACTGCTCCAGCCCTGCCATAACGGTAAATGAAAGCAGCAATATTTTTTGAACAATAAGACCTTCGCTATCATTTTCGGTAATGGTAAGCTCATCCTTTTTACATACCGAAACAAATTCATTGGCAAGTACAGCACCCAGCTCCTTTGCGCGGGAAATGTTGCCGTTTTTCTTTTCATTTTCATATTCGGCATTGTCACTGAAAAGGTCGTTTTGCGCCTTTTCTTTAGGGGCTTCACCCACTATTTTCATATCAAAATCATCAAACACATTAACACCTTCTTTACTTTTCAGCTAAAGCGTTTATAAGGGCGGTTGCCAACTGGTCAGGGCAGGAGGTTTGGCGAAAACCACATTTAATGCCCTTTAATCGGTCAATAACCTCATCTACCGGCATACCAACTACAAGGCTTGCAATACCTTTGGTATTACCGTTACAGCCACCCTCAAAGCTTACTGATTTTACAATATTATCTTCAATTTCAATTTCAATAAGGCGTGAACAAACACCTTTGGTTTTATATGTGAATTTCAATGCTATTATTACTCCTTAGAAAAATTTACTTCTGAAAGTTTATTGCGCATATATGTTGTTATATCTGAAAAAACATCCTTATATTCACAAAGTCCGTTAGGGTGTGTACAACCGCAGCTGCCGTCACTATGGCAACGACTAAGGTTAAGCGGGCCGTAAATTTGCTCCACCACCTGAAGCAGGGTTATTTCCTCCACCGGCTTTGCCAATACATACCCGCCCTTATTACCCTTAAAGGACTTAACTATACCGCCCTGAACTAATCGGTGTAAAATTTTAAGGGTAAACCTTTGGGTAACACCGGTACTGGCGGCTATGGTTGCGGCATCGATGCGGGTGTCACTTTTAGCCAGGCAGGACACTATGCGAATAGCATAATCGGTTTCATTATTTAAAAACATTTTTAACACTTACCTGTCTTTAAATTTGTTGCTGCGAACCGGGTGACGCAGCTTGCGAAGTGCCTTTGCTTCAATTTGGCGGATACGCTCACGGGTAACATTAAACTCACTACCAACCTCTTCCAAGGTGTGACATCTGCCATCCTTAAGACCAAAGCGAAGTCTTATAACAGCCTCCTCCCTAGGGGTTAGGGTGTGAAGTACGCTATCAATATCCTCATTGGTTATGGTTTTAAGTGCGGCATCATCGGGGGCCATAGCATCCTCATCACGGATAAAGTCCATAAGTCGGCTATCCTCCTCCGGACCGATGGGTGTTTCCATTGAAACGGGCTCCTGTGCGACACGCATAATTTCACGCACTCGCTCAACCGAAAGCTCCATTTTTTCGGCAATCATCTCTTCAGTGGGCTCTTGACCGTTTTCGTGTAAAAGCTGGCTTTGAACCTTTTTAAGGCGATTTATGGTCTCCACCATATGAACAGGTATACGAATTGTTCTGGCCTGGTCGGCAATGGCACGGGTTATTGCCTGACGAATCCACCAGGTTGCGTAGGTTGAAAACTTAAAGCCCTTGGTGTGGTCAAACTTTTCAACCGCTTTGATAAGACCAACATTACCCTCTTGAATAAGGTCAAGAAAATGCATTCCTCTACCAACATATTTTTTGGCAATACTTACAACAAGGCGCAGG
>JAFNZJ010000093.1 GCA_017382915.1 Clostridia bacterium
TTATGTGTGGCGGGTAATAGTTGCGTGGCTGGCAGGCCAACCCTTAAGCGCACCTGTGCGCCGCCAGTATTGTTTAGGGCTATGCCCGAGAATGAAATACCTCCCGTTATACGGGGAGATATTTATTGGTTAAAAATAAATACTCGGTAAAAACATATTGACTTTTGCTTTAAAAATTTATATAATAATTTGGCAAACAATTTAATATCGAGGTGTGGCTCAGTTTGGTAGAGCGCTGCGTTCGGGACGCAGAGGTCGCGTGTTCGAATCCCGTCACCTCGACCAAAAATTCCAAGGACATATTGTTCTTGGAATTTTTAATTATTATTCCTTACCCCTTTTTCATATTATTATGTTAGGTGATAATATGAAAAAGGTTTTATTTATAAAAAATGCGCTTATTTTAACCGTAACGGCATTGATTTTGCGGTTTGTTGGCATTATATTCAGGGTTTGGCTTGCTGACAGCATCGGTGCCGAGGGTATGGGACTTTATCAGGTGATATTTTCGGTTTATGTTTTTGCATCCACCTTTGCTACATCCGGCATATCCACCGCCGTTACCCGCATAGTGACCGAAAGGCTGGCAGTTTATGATGTAAGGGGTGCCAGACGAACGGTGCGGGTGTCGGTTTTGATTTCACTTGTACTGGCTTTTTTAACATCGGCAGTAATTATAATATTTGCATCCCCCATATCAAAATATCTGGTGGGGGATGTAAGGGCGCTGCCCAGCATTAAAATTTTGTGCCTTGGACTGCCCTTTATGGGGGTGGCATCCTGCCTTAGGGGTTATTTTTTGGCCCGCCGCAGCACCATACCGCCGTCGGTTTGCCAAATAATTGAACAATGTGTTCGTATGGCGGTTATTGTTTTTTTGCTTTCACGCTACGGACATTTGGGTCTTACATATTCTGCCACCGCCGTTTTGTTTGGCGATTCTGTTTCTCAGGCGGTAAGCACCGCTATTTTATATGTAATATATAAATTTAATATTAAAAAGGCGCGCCACAGCAGTGCGGTGTCATTAAGGGGCAGGGCGGCCGCCAAGGAAATTGGGCGCATAACCCTGCCGATTTCGGGCGGCAGATACCTGCATACCGGTCTTCGCACCGCCGAAAACCTAATAACCCCAACCTGCCTTTTAAAATATTCGGCATCAAAGTCGGCCGCGCTGGAGCAGTTTGGTATGATAAAGGGTATGGCGCTACCGTTACTGCTGTTTCCAGCATCACTTCTTTCGGCAATATCCACCCTTTTGGTGCCCGAAATTACCGAAAACAGGGCGGGTGGCAACACCCTTACCGTTAAGGCGGCGGTGGAAAAGATTTTTTATATAACGGCAGTAATTTCATTTTTAATTGGGGGTATATTTTTCAGCGCGTCCTACCAAATTGGGCAGATTTTTTATAAAAGCGCGGGGGTTGGCTATCTGATACGCGCCCTTTCGCCCCTGATACCCTTTATGTATATTGATTTAATATCCGATGGAATTTTAAAGGGTCTTGATAAGCAAGGCTTTTTGTTTAAAATAAACCTTATTGATTCGGCGGCAAGGGTAATACTGGTGGTTATTTTTGTGCCTAAATTCGGACTTACTGCCTTTTTGGGGGTAATGTTTTTCAGCAATATATTTACAGGTGCTGCTTCGGTAATAAAAATAGTAAAAACGGTTGGACTTAAATTTAATATGCAAAAATACTTTTTTCTGCCACTTTTTGCCGCATTCTTTTCGGCCTTTGTAAGCGATTTTTTGTGCAACCAATTCCAAAACAACTATATTATGTATGTCATAGTGTCCTCTTTTTGCCAAATGGTGCTTTATTTTGTTGTTTTGACATTTTTCGGCGGAATAGATTTTAACATTTTTAAAAAACAAAAACGGCTTAAATAAAGGAAAAACCAAGCAAAAGGTTTAAAATTTTGCTATTCGCTAGCAAAATTTTAGACTTTCAAAAAAGAGCAAAATAGTATAGAATTAATTTGGATAATATCCTTTAATAATATGGACTCGTATTACTAAAGGAAAAATCAATTATTTAAGAGTAGGGAGAACACTATGAAAAAACTTTTATCACTCTTGTTGGTAATGTTATTGATAGTTGGCACCTTTGCCGCTTGTAATAACACCCCCGCAACATCTTCTACACCTTCCTCTTCTACCGAAGATTCTATTGACAACACCGACCCTTCTGATGAGCCTTCTGATGAGCCTTCTGATGAGCCTTCTGAAGAGCCCTCTGAAGAGCCTTACGAAGAGCCTTACGAAGAGCCCTCGGAAGGCGGCGACGATTTTGGCGATGGCTGGGGCGATGAAGACCCAATCATTGATGAGGACCTTCCTCCTGAAGAGGCACGCAAAATAAGTGTTCTTTCGGGTGAGGATGAGCAGCTTAATAAAGACGCCCTTTATAATGAGGGTAATCTTAATCGCTTAGCTCAGGTTATAAGAAAATCTAAGCAGGGTAAAACCGTTACTATAATTTTCTATGGTAACGCCGCTAATACCTCGCTCAACCATGATGAAACCCCTGTTGACAACCCTTACACTGAGTTGTTTAAAAACTGGTGGAACCAAAATATCGGTCCTTGCGAAGTTAAAAGGGCAGGTATGGATAACTTAACCTCATTCCAGGCATGTATGCGTGTTGATAATGACGTATTACAGTATAAACCTGACTTGGTGTTCCTTGACTTTGCAGTTCAAGATGGCTTACCCCCTGCAGAGGGTACCAACTACACCATCGGTTATGATAACCTTTGCCGCCGTCTTATCCACAGCAGCGTTAAGCCCGCAGTTGTTTCACTTGTACTTACCGGTGCTGAGCAGCAGGGTTATGCCACAAGCATTAAAAATGCAGATATGTTTGCATCAAACTCAAAGCAGGAAA
>JAFNZJ010000015.1 GCA_017382915.1 Clostridia bacterium
GGGTAAAATTTAACTACCATTTAAAAAAAGAAGTACCACGCAAGTTGCACACGATGTTTACTATATATTGCTATTTTTTAGATGAAAAGCAAAGCAAAATGCAGCTTTCCGAACTTGAAAAAACTTTCAATCTTAATAACGATGTAATTGATATTGAAAAAGGCACCTGCCGTTGGGGTGAATACCACTATGTTCGCAATAAAGATATCGGCACCCCTATTATAAGATTCGCTTCATCATCAATGCTAATTTCTGTTTTCGCTAGCACTAGTGTTTATGGCGATAATGATATTAAACCCTGGCAAGACGAGTATTTTGACTATTTTGATTTTGAAACAGTTTCGCTTAAATAAGTTTTTAGTAATTAGGAGATTTATAAATGTCACAGCATTTTACACTAAAAAACATAGTCCCCTTTGATTTAGGGCTAACCCTTGACTGCGGTCAAGCCTTTAGGTGGAGTATAACCGATGATGGCTGTTTTGAGGGTATTGCAATGGGCAAATACCTTAAAATTAAGCAAAACGGTAGCGATTTGGTTTTTTACAACACCACCGAAGCGGAATTTAAAAATATTTGGCAGGACTATTTTGACCTTGAGCGCGATTATAACGAAATTTTAAACCGCGCAAAACAAAATGAATTGCTGCTTAAAATAACCGAAAACTGCGGTGGTATTCGCCTTTTAAGGCAAGACCCGTGGGAGGCCTTATGTTCATTTATAATATCGCAAAACAATAACATACCCCGCATTAAGGGTATAATAAATAGGCTTTGCGAAAATTTTGGTGAAAAGATTGATGGCGGCTACACCTTCCCCACCGCCGAGAGACTTAAGGACTTAAGCGTAGATGATTTAAGTGTTCTGCGTGCGGGTTTTAGGGCAAAATACATACTAAGCGCCGCTAAAAAATGCTGCTATGATATTGATTTAAAGGTTTTACCTACCCTACCCATTGATAAGGCGCGTGAAATTTTAATGACCATTACAGGCGTTGGACCAAAGGTTGCCGACTGCACACTGCTTTTCGGACTTGGCTTTTTAGATGCTTTTCCTATGGATGTGTGGATGAAACGTGCAATGGCAGGCCTTTTTGGTGGCAAGCTACCCGATGGCTATGATGACTGTGCAGGGGTTATTCAGCAGTATATATTTCACTACGCACGCACCAATAAACTAACCTTTGAGGAATAAAATCGCCCATAATTTGTTAAAAATATATCAAATTGTGGCAAAAAAGGTGGATTATATATAAAAATATTAAAAAATAAATTTTACCCTTTATTTTTGAAAAAATATATAGTATAATACTAAGTAGATTATTATTTTTGGAGTGTGAAATATATGCCATTAGTAAACACAAAAGAAATGTTTAAGAAAGCATATGAGGGCGGTTACGCAATCGGCGCTTTCAACGTAAACAACATGGAAATCATTCAAGGTATTACCGAAGCCGGTAAAGAGCTTGGCGCACCTATGATTCTTCAGGTATCTGCAGGCGCACGTAAGTATGCAAACCATACCTACCTTAAAAAGCTTGTTGAGGCTGCTGTTGAAGAAACCGGTCTTCCTATTGCTCTTCACCTTGACCACGGTGATTCATTTGAGCTTTGCAAAAGCTGTATTGACGGTGGTTTTACCTCAGTTATGATTGACGGCTCACACCTTGATTATGAGGACAATATTGCCCTTACCAAAAAGGTTGTTGAGTATGCACACGCACGCGGTGTTACCGTTGAGGGTGAGCTTGGTCAGTTAGCAGGTATTGAGGATGATGTTAATGTTTCGGCTGAGGATGCATCCTTCACCGACCCCGACCAGGTTCAGGACTTTGTAACCCGTACCGGTGTTGACTCACTTGCTATTGCAATTGGTACAAGCCACGGCGCTTACAAGTTTAAGCCCGGTCAAAATCCCCAGCTTCGCTTTGATATTTTAGAGGAAGTTAGCAAGCGTTTACCCGGCTTCCCTATCGTACTTCACGGTGCATCTTCGGTTGTTCCTGAATTTGTTGAAATGGTTAATACCTACGGCGGCAAAATGCCCGATGCTATTGGTATTCCTGAAGATATGCTTCGCAAGGCTGCTACAATGGCTGTTTGCAAAATCAACATTGACTCTGACCTTCGCCTTGCTATGACCGGTGTTGTTCGCAAGCACCTTGCAGAAAACCCCGACCACTTTGACCCAAGACAATACCTTGGTGATGGCCGCGCCGCTATTAAGGGCATGGTTGAGCACAAGATTAAAAATGTTCTTGGTTGCAATGGCAAAGCTTAAGATAAGTAATTAAAAATAAAAAACGGTTGGCAAAAATGCCAACCGTTTTTTTGTGCTTATTTTTCTATTATACCCAAGCCTTCATTAAACTGTGTACCGCTTAAAAATGCTTTTTTGACCTTTTCAGCAAAGCCGGATGCGGGCACGGCATCTTTAACCGTTCTTTCATTTATGTTCCAGTTAAAGGTGTATTTTAAAATACTGTTTGAAGGAGCTTGGTGAACTATATCAAAAAGGGACTGAAACTTTAATATATTGCTACCCTCATTAAGAATAGTTTTAAGGGTGTCATCAAGCAACCATGAATCGCAAGTGAAAAATTTATAATCAAATTCAGGAAAATGCTTTGCAAAAAATTCCTTTGCCGCCTTTATTGATGCTTTGCAATCATCAATATTTAAGGCTGCGCCAGATGGAATATGCACCTCAATAACATTATCGCCCTTTTTGATGCCGTATTTATTTATATCGGTGCCCGCAGTCGCCATACAAAACTGAAGACGACCAATTTTAAATAGCTTCATTGTAAGGTGTCTTATAAGCCAGTTAAGCTCACCCAAATAAAGCTCGCCCTTAATGTCACTATAAACATTTGTCCATAAAACTATGTCTGAAAGGGTGTCAAGCAATATCTTTTCATCAATACCCTTTTCGGCGTACTGTTTTGCCAAAAGTTCAGCAAAGTAAAGATATGTAAGCAAATTGCGTTTGCCACATTCCTTACCCTCACCAAAGCTTTCGGGGGTAAGGCAGTCCGAAATCTTAATTTTTTGCAGCGCACTATAAAACTGCTTATTATATTCTTTGGGAAAGTTAAGCTTTAAGTACCATTTTTCAATTGCCTTTTCAACTTCGGGGTTGACTACACTGCAGGGGTTGGAATCATCAATTTCAGGGCTGGCAAATTCAGGGCGCCCTGTCGTAATACCTAAAAAGCGCAGTAAATTATTATAGTAAATGTTTTCACGGCAGGCACGACTTACGCCCAAATCATCCATAATTTCATTATCAATTTTTAGCCATTTTTGGGTCCACTCACCACGGTAGCTTTCGGCCAATGAATCGGTACCAAACATAATATTATGCTCCACATCATAGCCAATGTTAAACAGCTTAAAAAGTAAATCGCGCCTATAAATTTCGGGGGTGCCGGGGGTAATGTCAAAAAACATTTCGGCAGTATTGCGACTGTTAAGGGCGTTTAAAAACTTGCCGTAAAGGGCTATACACTCATCCACCCAAGGCCATGAGCAATGACCCATTGAAAACCTAAGGCCTTCAATATCAATAAGGGCTTCAAAGTTTATTGGACGGTTATAGGCCGAAGAAACCTGACCATCCCACAAAATACCTGTATGAAAAATTACCGGCTTATTGCGGCTGGCTATATGGCGTAAAACACGCATACACTTTTCTTCATATACATAAAAATCGCCACAAATTATTTTAAAACCGCAAATGCCTTTTTGAATAGCTATGTCAATTTTATTTAAAATATCCTCTTCATCGGGGTGAATCCATAAAATTGGAAAAAGTCTGCCGGGGTAGTCCTTTGTCCAGTATAAAACATCATCAATTCTTTGCTCAAAGTCGGCGCCGATTTTGGCATCAAATTCAAGCGGTCTTTCAGAATAAACGCAACCACCGTAAAGGCCTGCGGCCTCCATCTCGGCTACGAATTCTGCGGGGGTTAATATGTTTTTACCGTGAATTCTTCTGTGAATGTGCATATCAAAAATTTTCATTTTATTCACCCTTTAAAAAGTTTGCTATATGATTTGCTGAATTTATTTTTGGCAGTGACTCAAAGGCTGTTTTAAGTGCCAAAATAGCATCATCATTGTTTAAAAGCTCGGTGCAAAGAGAGCTTACATTATATTTATTTTCATCAGTAACCGCAACACCTAAATTAACAAAATGCTTCAGGTTATGTGCCTCACAGCCCGCCACGGCATTGATAAACACCATTGGTACCGACTTGCTAACCGCCTCAGATGTGCTAAGTCCACCCGGTTTGGTTAAATATAAATCTGTACTGTCTAAATAAAGTGGCATATTATCAACAAAGCCTTTTATGTGAATATTACTATTTGATTTTGCTAGTTTGCCAAGGCTTGTCTTAAGTCTTTTATTTGTTCCGCAAACAACGGTAATTTCGGTATTCTTTGGCATTTTATCAGAAATGTGGGTAACAATATTTTTAATAGGTCCACAACCCATACTGCCACACATAACAAGCAGATGCTTATTTTTAGGGTTAATGCCAAGGGCTTTTTTGGCATCTGCCATATTGGTTTTTTTATAAAAAACTTGCTTTACCGGTATACCGCTTGGGCTTAGTTTTGCGCTGTCAATACCATATGCCTCAAATTCGGGTATAAGGGTGGCATCGGGTATAAAATAGGTATCAATACCACTACGCTTAATGGTGGGGGCGCAGGTGTAGTCGGTTGAAACAAATGCGGTTTTAACATTTATATCCTTACCGTCAAGCGCCGCCGCCAAGGTAACGGTTGCAAAGGGGTGGGTACAAATTACGGTGTCATACCCTCCACCTACTATATAATTATAAAGCTTTTTACGACCAAGTGATAAAAACCAGTTTATAACTGTACCCTTTGAATAAAAGGATGCGTGATTTTCCATATATTTATAGCCTATATTAAAGGCCCAGGGTAAATGTCTGTAAATTAGTGTGTGTGAGTTGGTAATAACAAATGAGGCTGCGGGTGATATAAACCTTAAAACCTCTGCTATATCACAGCAAACGCCATTATTATCAAAGGCCTCTTTAACGGCTTTAGCGCAGGAGTCATGACCTGCACCTGTGCTACTGCTTAAAATTAAAACGCGCATATTAAAAGGCCCCCTTTTTGGTGATATACTTAATAACTACAATATATCATATTGGGTTTAAAATATCAAGATATACAAATAGATTTTAAGATAAAAAAATAAAAAAATTAATAAAAACTTAAGAAAAATAAGTAATTTTTTTATGCCAAAAAAAGTTAAAAAAATTGTTGATTTTTAAGTCTTAAAGATATATAATAAGTATAATTGGTAAAATGGCGTAGAAGGTGCTTTTTTGCAAACACCTTTAAAGCCCACTAACCATAATTAAGGTGTTCAAACACCAAACAATAAATCACTCTTTTGAGCGGAGGTGTAAAAATGCAAAATCTTTTAACACTGGCAGCCAACCCCTTTAACATTGAGGATGCATATGTTATTGTGCTTGGTATTGGCACTGTTTTCGTTGGACTTGTTTGCATAATTATTCTTTGCAAAATTCTTTCGGTTTGCTGTAAATTACTGGCAAAAAATCAGTCAGATGAAGCCAAATCCCCTGCCAATTCCGCCCCTGCCGCAGCACCTGCAACAAAAGCTGCTGTACCTGCAGTTATTCCTAACCGCAGAGAAACAGTTGCAGCCATTGCCGCAGCTATTGCTGAGGACTTAGGCGCTGATGTTTCAGCAATTCGTATTGTTTCAATCGAACAACTTTAAAGGCAATTTTAAAACATAAAGGAGATTTTTAATTATGAAAAACTACAAAGTAAACGTTAACGGAACTGAATATAAGGTTTCTATTGAGCTTATTAGCGAAACCGAGGCTGCAGCACCTGCCCCTGCCGCTCCCGCACCCGCTGCTGCACCTGCACCCGCAGCACCCGTAGCTGCCCCTGCTGCTGCCGCTCCTGCCGGTGGTGAAAAGGTTAACGCACCTATGCCCGGTACCATCCTTTCTGTAAATGTTAAGGTTGGCGACTCTGTTAAAAAGGGCGATGTACTTGTTATCTTAGAGGCAATGAAAATGGAAAACGAAATTATGGCCCCTGTTGACGGCACCGTTACCTTTGTTGGTGTAAACCAAGGCGCGACTGTTGAATCGGGTTCTGCTATTTGCGTTATCGAATAAGGCGGTGCTAGCATGATTGACGCTATTACCAACTTTTTACAGCAAACAGGCTTTTCAATGCTTGCTAACAGTTGGCAGTCACTTATAATGATTGCCATTGCCTGTGTGCTTTTTTTCCTTGCCATTGTTAAGAAGTTTGAGCCACTGCTTTTACTTCCTATAGCATTTGGTATGTTACTTACCAACCTTTTAGGTTCTGATGTTTTTCACGAAGTGCTTTTTGCCGGCGGTCGAATCCATTGGGATATGTTTTTCCATGGTGACCCTGCTGTTTTGGCAGACAGACTTGTCTCCCTTCAGGTTGATAACCCTGCTTTAATTGAATCACTTAAAGCCATGGCGGCAAGTGGTGCAGAAATTAGCGCAGGTTTGGTTGACTTTTTATACCTTGGTGTTAAGCTTGGTATTTACCCCTGCTTAATCTTTGTTGGCGTTGGCGCTATGACCGACTTTGGTCCCCTGCTTGCCAACCCCAAAAGCTTACTGCTTGGTGCAGCCGCACAGCTTGGTATATTTGCAACATATTTTGGTGCCAGACTTTTGGACTTCACACCCGCGCAGGCAGCGTCAACCGGTATTATCGGTGGTGCAGATGGTCCTACCGCAATATTTGTTACGGGTAAGCTTGCACCCGAGCTTTTAGGTCCAATAGCCGTTGCCGCATATTCATATATGGCACTTGTACCGGTTATTCAGCCCCCTATTATGAAGGCACTTACCACAAAAAAAGAACGCGCCATTGTTATGAAGGAGCTGCGCACTGTTTCAAAAACAGAAAAAATTGTATTCCCCATTGTTGTTACAATTTTTGTAGCCCTTTTAGTGCCATCAGCCGCTCCGCTGGTTGGTTGCTTAATGCTTGGTAACTTAATGCGTGAGTCGGGCGTAGTTGACCGCCTTACCAAAACAGTTCAAAATGAACTTATGAACATAGTAACTGTGTTCCTTGGCATTTCGGTTGGCGCTACCGCAACCTTTACCACATTCCTTAATACACAAACACTTTTCATCATCGTGCTTGGTGTTGTTGCGTTTGGTATGGGTACAGCAGGCGGCGTTTTACTTGCCAAGTTTATGAACCTGTTTACCAAAAATAAAATTAATCCCCTTATTGGCTCTGCCGGTGTTTCGGCTGTTCCTATGGCGGCCAGAGTTTCACAAATGGTAGGTCAAAAGGAAAACCCCTCAAACTTCTTACTTATGCATGCTATGGGCCCCAATGTTGCGGGTGTTATAGGCTCTGCCATTGCCGCAGGTGTTCTTATAGCTTGTAGTTAATTAAGCTTTGAAAGGTGATTTACACATGACTAAACTAAACATTACAGATACCATTCTGCGTGATGCCCACCAGTCACAGGCCGCCACCAGAATGAGGGTTGAAGATATGCTTCCCGCTTGTGAGCTTTTAGACCAAATGGGTTACTGGTCACTTGAATGCTGGGGCGGTGCTACCTTTGATAGCTGTATGCGCTTTTTGGGTGAAGACCCGTGGGAGCGCCTTCGCAAGCTTAAAAAGGCTATGCCCAACACCAAGCTTCAAATGCTGCTTAGAGGTCAAAATATTCTTGGCTACAAGCATTATGCAGACGATGTAGTTGATGCTTTTGTTAAAAAGTCCATTGAAAACGGTATTGATGT
Organism: Clostridia bacterium; assembly: GCA_017382915.1. Classification (GTDB taxonomy): domain Bacteria; phylum Bacillota; class Clostridia; order Oscillospirales; family Acutalibacteraceae; genus UMGS1279. The sequence continues at coordinate 7,842 of JAFNZJ010000015.1, forward strand.
TATCCGCGTTTTTGATGCCCTTAATGATACCCGCAATATGGAACAGGCTATGAAAAGCATTAAAAAATACGGCGGTGTTTGTGAAGCCGCAATTAGCTACACAATAAGCCCGTACACAACGAAGAATACTTTATAAATCTTTCTAAAAAATTGGTTGAAATGGGTGCCGACACCATTTGTATTAAGGATATGGCCAACCTGCTTTTGCCGGTTGATGCTTATAACCTTGTTAAAAAACTTAAAGAGGTTGTTAGCGTGCCTATCCACCTTCACACCCATAACACCACCGGTACAGGTGATATGACCAACCTTATGGCCGCTTGGGCAGGTGTTGACATTGTTGACTGCGCCCTTTCACCACTTGGTAACGGTACTTCACAGCCTGCAACCGAGGCTTTGGTTGCTACCTTAAAGGGTACCGAGCGTGATACAGGCTTAGACCTTGGCAAATTAAGCGAGGCTGCAAGCCACTTCCGCAGTGTTGCAGGCAAGCTTAAAGAGCAGGGCGATTTAGACCCCAAGGTTCTTAACGTTGATACCAACACACTGTTATATCAGGTTCCCGGCGGTATGCTTTCAAACCTTATTAGCCAGCTTAAGCAGGCTAACGCTGAGGATAAATACTATGAAGTATTGGCCGAAATTCCACGCGTACGCGAAGATTTTGGTTATCCCCCACTTGTTACCCCTACCAGCCAGATAGTTGGCTCACAGGCCGTTTTAAATGTGCTTGCAGGCGAGCGTTATAAAATGATTACCAAAGAATCAAAAGGCTTGCTCAGAGGCGAATACGGTCAGGTGCCCGGTAAGGTTAATGAGGAGGTTCGTAAAAAGGCTATTGGCGATGATGAGGTTATTACCTGCCGTCCCGCAGACCTTTTAGAGCCTGAGATGGACAAATACCGCGAAGAGGCAAAAGACCTTGCCCGCAGTGAGGAAGATGTGCTTAGCTACGCATTATTCCCACAGGTTGCCGCAAAGTTCCTTGCCGAGCGTAATAAAAAGCTTGACGGTGTTGACACCGCCGAGGATGAGGTTAGAACCATTATTGTTCAAGACCTTTCAGAATAATTAAAAGTTTAACCCCGCAACAAAGGTTGCGGGGTTAATTTTATTCTTATTTAAGCTTTAAAAGTATGTAGGTGTTTTCATTGCCAAATTCAGCGGTAATTTTTTGACCGTTGATTTTAACATTAGCGCCTTTATTGGTTGCAAGAACATCAAAGTCACAGCCCTTTATTGGTGCTGTAAATTCAAATGTATTTTCTGCAGTGGCCTCACGGAATAAAAGCAAATATTCATCATCCTTGGCATCAACATAAAAGCCACTAAAGCTTCTGCCGCTTGGCTGGTCGCCTATTGGCATAACATCTGCCCTTGAAAAGGCGTCGCGGTTTGCCTGCCAAACAGGCATTATGCGATTAAGCTCATTTACGCGTTCATCCGATAAAAACTGTATTTCCATCCAAAACAGTGGGTTAGAAAGCATTACTGCCGCAAACTGATAATCTAAATCGTAATATTTAGGGGCAAAAATGTCATCCTCTAAATAGCATTCGGTGTTAAGGTCAGGGTTAACCAGTTCAAACTGGCATTTTGATGTGGGGATATATTTACCCAGCATCCAAATATTTTTAAGTGTTCGGTAAGGAAATACGCTACGCAGTTTGGTATACCTGTTTTCAACAAAGGCGGTGCCGTACTGCTTGCCGCAAAGGTAGTTGATGCGGTCAAAACGGGTTACATCAAGCTGAACTGCAACATCATCGCCAAATGAGTATATTTTGCAAAGCAGGTCTAAAAAACCATCACGCTCTGCATCGGACTGTATCCAATACATATCAAGCTTGAAAAACCTTACTCCCCAATTATCATAAGCATTTTTAAGAATTTTTACATCGCGGTCGCGGGCGGCAAAGGCATCACGACTGTCGGGAGCAAACCAAAGTCCAATTTTAACGCCCTTTTTTGCGGCATATTCGGCAAGGGGCTTAATTCCGTTTGGAAAACGGGTAGGATTAACCTGCCAAAAATCCTCATCAAAGATACGGCGGTCCTGTTCATCGCGCCTGGTTAGGTCCTCGGTGCTGTGAAGCTGCCAGCCGTCATCAATTTGGACAATATCTACATTAAGCTTGGCGGCTTTATCAATTTCCTTTAAAACAAATTCTTCACACACCCTGGTATCGCAGTTGCGGTCACCCCAGGTGTTAGACATGGTAATAAGCTTTGCGCCCTTTCTGGCATCCTTTGAATAAAGGCGGCAAACCTTTTCACACTCACCCGCCCTACACTTACAAATGGCGGCAGGGTTGGTACCGTTTAAAAGGGTAACTCTGGCGCCCTTAACCAAAAGCTCGGGCTTAAAAAAGTCGGGGCTTTCACTAATAATTACAAAAGCATCACCGTGCAAAGCATCCTCTAAAAAGAAAATATCACCCGTCATTTTTTGAACAATATTTCTTCTAAACATATGAAACTGTTTGGTATGGGTCAAAGTGTCAATTTCATCCGTAAAGGCATTTAGGGTAATGGCGGTAACCACCCAGTGCTCACCGTTAAGGGTAATTATTGGCTCATTTGGTACGGTATTTAATATATCAAACTCATAGCCGTTTATTGTCTTTTTCATTTTAATCACTCCAATACCTGACATTTATTTAAGTATATTATAAAACACCCAATATTTCAATAAAAACTAATAAATTTATTTTAAAAAGCCAACAATACCCTTGAGGTGTTTATTTTGCGTTATTTGTTTGTTTTTATAGCGGCTTTGGTATCGGTTTTGATGATGTTTATAACCACCAAGTTGGTGGGCTATCGCCAAATATCAGAGCTTAGTATGTGGGACTATATAAACAGTATAACCCTTGGCTCAATTGCGGCCGATTTGGCTATATCTGAAGATATTGAGGTGGCGCTTGACTGCTTTATAGCCATGGTGGTTTACGGTGCATTTACTCTACTGTTTTCATACCTTACGGTAAAATCTAAAAAGGCGCGTGGTTTTTTGGTGGGCTACCCCATAGTGCTTATGGAAAACGGCATAATGTACCGAAACAGTTTTAAAAAAGCAAAGCTTGATTTAGATGAATTTTTATCAATGTGCCGCGCCGCAGGGTATTTTGACCCATTTAAAATTGACACCGCCCTTTTAGAGCCAAGCGGTAATATTAGTATTATACCAAAAGCATCCGACCGTCCAATTACCACCGCCGATATGAAGCTACCAGCAGGCAGACAGACCATAAGCGCAAACCTTATTATTGACGGTAATATTTGTAAATCAAACCTTAAAGAAATTGGTAAAACGACCCACTGGCTTGAAAATGAACTTAAAAAGGTTACGGTTAAAAATGTAAAAGAAATATTTTTAGCAACCTTTGATTCAAACGGTGAACTTCACATTTTTGAAAACACTAAAAAGGATACCCTAAATCCACTGTAAAATATTTTTTCACCCCCACCACTTGACAAGTGGCGGGGTTTAATTTATAATATAAAACAGATGTTACGCAACATATGTTTTATAAAGGAGTGTTTAACTTGCCACCCACCCCAAAATACACCCGTGATGAAATTATAAATGCGGCTTATAATCTAGTGCGTGATAATGGTCTTACCGCCCTTACTGCCAGAGATTTGGCTAAAAAGCTTGGCACATCCCCCCGCCCTATTTTTACCGCCTTTAAAAATATGGACGACCTGAAAAATGAGGTTATAAAAAAGGCCTTTAACACCTTTGAGGAATATCAAAAAAATGAAATTGAAAGCGGAAACTACCCTACATACAAGGCCACCGGTATGGCGTATATTCGTTTAGCAAAGGAAGAAAAAAATATATTTAAACTGCTTTATATGCGTGACAGAACCGGCGAAGGCAAAAATGATTTTGAAGACTATTCTCTAGCCATAAACGCACTTAAAAATCACGCTAATATTACAGATGATGAAGCCCTTTTGGTACACCTTAAAATGTGGATTTATGTTCACGGTATTGCCACCATGCTGGCGACATCATACCTTGATTTTAATTTTGATGAAATCAGCAATCTTATTACTGATATGTATAATAGGTTAATTTCAAACATCAGCGGAGGAAAATAAATGAACAACATTATTGAAATTACGGGACTAAATAAAAGCTTTAAGGATGTTAAGGCTGTGCAAAACCTTAGCTTTAAGGTTAAGCAGGGTGAGCTTTTTGCCTTTTTAGGTCTTAATGGAGCAGGCAAAAGCACAACCATTTCAATTATGTGCGGTCAGCTTAAAAAGGATTCGGGTAGGGTTATTGTTAACGGCTTTGACCTTGATAAAAGCATTGAAAACGCCAAAAAGGAAATTGGTGTAGTTTTTCAAAACTCGGTTTTAGATAAACCCCTTACCGCCAAAGATAATCTTAAAAATCGTGCGGCGCTATATGGTATTGTGGGTGAAGATTTTAATACCCGACTTAATGAGCTTTCAAGGTTATTAGACCTTGATGAGCTGCTTAACCGACCTGTTGGCAAGCTTTCGGGCGGTCAACGTCGCAGGGTGGATATTGCACGCGCCTTACTGCACAACCCCAAAATACTTATTTTAGATGAGCCTACAACGGGACTGGACCCCCAAACCCGACACACCCTTTGGAGCGTTATTGACAGTCTTAGAAAACAAACAGGTATGACTGTGTTTTTAACCACCCACTATATGGAGGAGGCGGCCGATGCCGATTATATAGTAATATTAGATAACGGCAAAATTGCGGCAGAGGGCTCACCACTGGAGCTTAAAAACAATTACAGCGGTGATTACATAACCCTTTACGGGGCGGATGAAAATGAAATCACTCCCCTATGCAAAGACTATGAGGTTATAAGGGATGCCATAAAAATTGCGGTACCCAATACCGCCGCCGCAACCGAAATGATTATTAAAAATCCCAACCTTTTTAAAGACTATGAAATAACAAAAGGTAAAATGGATGATGTGTTTTTGGCCGTTACCGGCAAAAAACTAACTTCAAACGGAGGTGAAGCAAAATGATGGGTCTTGGCGCAATGATTAAAAGAAATATTAAAATGTTTTTTAAGGACAAGGGTCTGCTTTTTACATCACTTATAACGCCCATAATTTTGCTGGTGCTTTACGCCACCTTTTTGGGCAATGTTTACCGCGATTCATTTGAGCAGATTATTTCTGCTTTAGCACCAAACCTTAATATACCCAAGGAATTGGTTGAGGGATGTGTTGGCGGTCAGCTTTTTTCATCACTGCTTGCGGTATGTACCGTTACCGTAACATTTTGCTCAAATATGCTTATGGTGCAGGATAAGGTTAATGGCTCCATATCGGACTTAACCATTACCCCTGTAAAGGGCTCCACCCTGGCGCTTGGATATTATGTTGCAACGGCTATCACCACACTTATTATTTGCTTTGCCGCAACCGCCGCATGCCTTATTTACATTGCCTGTATTGGCTGGTATTTAACCCTTACCGACATACTTTTAATAGTTTTGGATGTATTTATTTTGGTTATGTTTGGCACCGCTCTTTCAAGCATAATTAACTACTTTTTATCATCGCAGGGGCAAATTTCTGCGGTGGGCAGTATAGTCAGTGCAGGTTATGGATTTATATGCGGCGCCTATATGCCAATTTCACAGTTTTCAAAAGGACTGCAAAACTTTGTTGCATTTTTGCCCGGTACATACGGCACATCACTGCTTAGAAATCATTCACTAAGGGGCGTGTTTGCCGAAATGGTAGATTTAGGAATACCCGAAACCGCCATTGATGAAATGAAAAATTCCATTGACTGTAACATATACTTTTTTGAAAATAAGGTTGAACTTTCAAGTATGTATATTTACCTTGGCGCCACAGTTTTGGTACTGGTCTTAATTTATGTTTTAATGAACATTAAAAAACGCAAGGTGGTAAGATAGAAAAAAAGCATCCCATATGGGATGCTTTTTTTATTCTTCCTTATCTTTAGCGGCGGTTTCAACGCAGAAGCCTTTGTGTCCGCAGGCGGGACAGGTCAGCTTACGGGTTGTTGGTGTATGGTTAGCAAAGAAGACCTGCTTAAAGCGGGGCTTAAAGACATTGTTGCACTGTGGGCAAATATAATCAACCGCTTTATAGTAGTAAGCAGAAAATAAAATTGAAAGTATTACAGTAATACTCATACCCACTGCAAAGGGCCACCAAATTCCGCTAAAAACCCAAATAGCCAGGGTGCCGTACTCAAAAAGCCCCATAATAATGGCCATTAAGATTAGATTTTTTCTGATTTTTTTCATGTTATTTTTGTTTTTCATAATGCCGGCTATGTCACTTAATGAATTAAATGATACCGAAGGCTTTGCCGATACTTCCTTCATAAGAAGTTCAATATTTTGAAGCTTTTGTTCATTGCTTTCAATTTCACTTTTTAAAATTTGTTTTTGTCTTTGAAGCAATAACCCTATAACGCTAGACTGATTAGGCTCGGCCAAAATTTCGGCTATGCTGTTTATAGGAATATCTAAATCCCTTAAAAAGCATATTACCTTACACTTTTTTAAATCATCCTCGGTGTAAAGGCGGCGGCCACCCTCACTAAGCTCGGTTGGTACCAAAATACCTCTGGTATCATAATACTGAACAGTCCTTACCGATACGTTACAAAGCTTTGCAATCTCTCCGGTAGTGTATTTTGACATAGCTTTCACCTCCCTTGTGGTTACATTATATAACATTACGCAGCGTCACAAGCAACCCCTTACGCAGGGGGATTTTTTAAAAAATTAAAAATTTTTTGTTATAGAATATAAATAAATATCCACGCAGGCGGTTTTGCAGTAGGCGCCCTTTTTAAGCAGAGCGTCTTTTTTCATACCTACCCGCTCTAACAGTCTTATAGATGCGGTGTTTTCGGGCATAACCTTTGCCTGCACCCTTTCACAAAAAAGGTCTTCAAAAAGGTATTTAATAAGTCCCTCCACCGCTTCGGTGGCATAGCCTTTATGCTGATACTGCTTTGAAAGGGTGTAGCCTATGGTTGCAATTTTGCCCGAATAATCCATTTCGGTAATACTTATGGTGCCAATAACCTTTTGGTCATCGGTTTTTTCAATAACCCAGGTAAAGCTTTGAATGGATGCTTTGCGCTTAAGCCAGGCAATATAGTCCCGCGTTTCACCTTTAGTGTTATGGGGGCTCCAATCGGCATATTTTGATGCATCGGGGTCACTGCAAAAGTCAAATACATCATTTACATCTAAAAATGAAGGTGAGCGTAGTTTAAGCCTAACGGTATAAATATTAGGGTGCTTTTCACTGCTAAAAAACATAAAACCCGCTCATCCCCTTTTTAAAATAATGATAATTGGTTGCTGTCGGGCAGGCCGTTTAAAACACCTACTTCATCCAGCTGCTCTAATATTGTTTTAGAAATACCCGATTCTATACGGAAATCTTCTTTAGAAAGGTAATTGCCCTTTTGGGCGGTTTCATATATTGCCCAGGCGGCGGTATCACCTACACCGTTTAAGGCGCCAAATGGCGGACGCATTTTACCATCCTCCACCAAATACCTTACGGCGTGGGATTTTTTAAGGTCTAAAGGCAGCACCTCAATACCGCGCTGAAGCATTTCGTTGAAAATTAACATATTTTCATAAACTGCCTGCTCTTTATTGCTTGCCTCCCTACCCTTTGCCTTAATCTCATTAAGAAGGCGGCGAACTGCATCCTTACCCTTAAGCAGGGTTAAAATGTCAACATCCTCGGGGCGGGCGGTAAAATAGGCACAATAAAACGCCAGTGGTTTATAAACCTTATACCAAGCAAGTCTAAGTGCCGAAATAACATAAGCGGCGGCGTGTGCTTTGGGGAACATATACTTAATTTTTTTGCAGGAGCCAATGTACCACTCGGGCACATTAACGGCACGCATATCGTCCTCCATAGCGTTCCACTCATCCTCAGACACCTTGCCCTTTGCAACCAAGCCCTTACGAACGGTTTCGGTAATTTTAAAGGCGCGGCCTTCATCCATACCCTGGTTTATAAGGTAGACCATAATATTATCACGGGTACCAATAACATTTGAAATGGTGCATATGCCCTTATCAATAAGGTCCTTTGCATTACCAAGCCAAACATCGGTACCGTGTGAAAGACCCGATATTTGAAGCAGGTCGGCAAAGGTTTTTGGCTTACAGTCCATAAGCATTCCGCGAACAAACTGTGTGCCAAATTCCGGTATGCCGTAGGTACCGGTTTTTGAATCAATTTGTTCGGGGGTAACGCCAAGCGCTTCGGTAGAGGTAAACAGGCTGTAAACACCGGGGTCTGACATTGAAATATCATTTACCGAAATACCGCTATATTCCTCTAAATACTTATAGGTGGTTGGTACAACGTGACCAAGCTCATCAAGCTTTAAAATGGTATCGTGTATTGAATGGAAGTCAAAGTGGGTTGTTAAAATATCACTTTTGGGGTCATCGGCTGGGTGCTGAATGGGGCAAAAATCATAAATAACCTTGTCCCTGGGTACTATAACCATACCTGCGGGGTGCTGACCTGATGTAGCCTTAATTTTTGAGCCTTCCACCTTTTTGGCAAGGCGGTTCATTTCTGCGTGGCTTAGGGTTATGCCCTTTTCCTCACAGTAGGCCTTAACATAACCAAAGGCGGTTTTTTCGGCAATGGTTGATATTGTACCTGCCTTAAACACATTTTCTTTACCAAACAGAGTTTCGGTGTATTTTTGCACCTCACTTTGATATTCATCAGAGAAGTTAAGGTCAATATCAGGCACCTTATCGCCCTTAAAACCAAGGAAGGTTTCAAAGGGGATGTCGTGACCGTCGCGTTTAAGGGGTGTGCCACATTCGGGGCAATCTTTTTCGGGCAAATCAAAGCCCGAGCCAACCTCACTACTTTTAAAAAACTGGCTCCACCTACATTTTGGGCAGTAATAGTGTGGCTGAAGCGGGTTAACCTCTGAAATGCCTGCCATAGTGGCAACAAAGGATGAGCCAACCGAACCACGAGAGCCTACCAAATAGCCGTTTTGCTCACTATAAGCAACCAGCTTTTGTGCCGAAATATACATTATTGAGAAGCCGTTGTTAATAATACCGTCAAGCTCCTTAGAAAGGCGCTTGGTTACAATTTCGGGTATTTGGCCGTTAAACTCATACATTGATTTTGCCCTGCTCCAACAAAGGTCACGCAGTAAATCATCCGACCCTTCAATAACGGGCGGATAGTTACCCTTGGGAACGGGAATAACCTCATCACTTATCATATCGGCAATTTTGTTTGGGTTTTCAACAACGAATTCGTATGCCCTTTCGCCAAAATATGAAAAGTCTTCTAACATTTCATCGGTGGTTTTTAGGTAAAGGGGTGCTTGAGAATCAAAGTCCTCATAGCCCTGCGCCGCCATTAAAATTTTACGAAGCAGTGCGTCCTCTTTGGTTAAAAAGTGAACATCACCTGTGGCAACAACGGGCAGATTTAATTTATCTGCAAGCTCAACCACCTTTTTATTATAGCCCTTAATAACATCCATTGAGGTTATGTGGCGATATGGGTTGGGTGTAACAACACCCTTTTTGCTAACCTTATCGGTTTTTACCGAATCGCGCACCATAAACTCATTATTGCCAAGGGGCTGAATTTCAAGGTAATCA
>JAFNZJ010000094.1 GCA_017382915.1 Clostridia bacterium
AAGCGCTCTCCCAGCTGAGCTACGCCCCCAAATAAAATATTAAAACTAACACTTGTTTTACAACAGTAAATATGTTATCATATTATAGTTAAAAAAGCAAGTCTTTTTTTAATATTTTTTAAAAAATTTTAGTGAGGGTAAAAATGGGCTTTAAAAAATGGGTAATTCCCGAAATTGATAAGCAAATTGCATATAAGCTTGCTGAAGAATGCAACATTGAGCCTTTTCTTGCTCTTATGGCATATAGCAGGGGGTATAAGGACCCATTTGCGCTTGATGAATTTATTATAAAAGATTTGCCGGATATTGATATTTACGCCCTGCCCGACATTGAAAAGGCGGCAAACAGAATATTATCCGCCACTAATTCGGGTGAAAAAATAGTAGTTTACGGCGACTATGATTGTGATGGTGTTACCGCCACCGCGCTTATGTATTTATTCTTAACTGAAATGGGTGCAAATGTAGATTATTATGTTCCATCCCGCCACAATGAAGGCTATGGCATGCATATGGATGCCATTAAAAAACTGGCAGATAAAGATACAAAACTTATTATTACTGTTGATAACGGCATTAGCGCTACCGCTGAAATTGATTATGCCAATTCACTTGGTATTGAAACTATTGTTACCGACCACCATTTACCTAAAGATGTTTTACCAAATGCAGTTGCGGTTATCAATCCACACAGGGATGATTGCTTTTTAGATTTTAAAGATTTTGCGGGTGTTGGTGTTGCCTTTATTTTAGCACTGGCAGTATCCGGCTCATCACCTGATGTGCTTTTAAACAAATATTCAGATTTAGTGGCCCTTGGTACAGTTGCCGATGTTATGCCCCTTAAGCATGAAAACAGGGGACTGGTTTGGTATGGACTTAATAAAATCAACCGCAATGCATCTACAGGTATTAAAGCCTTAATGGCGGCATCGGGTGCAAAGTTTGGTGAAATTACCGCAGGTATACTTGCCTTTACTGCCGCACCGCGCCTTAACGCGGCAGGCCGTATGGGTGATGCAACCCGTGCAGTAAAACTTCTTATAAGCGAAAAATATTCTGACGCTATGCAAATAGCGGCCGAGCTTGATGATGAAAATGCAGCAAGGCAAAAAACCGAGCAGGATATTGCCGCGGCCGCCACCGAAATTGTTATAAATAATAAGCTATATAATAACCGCGTTATTGTTGTAGCGGGGGACGGCTGGCACGAAGGTGTGCTGGGAATTGCTGCCGCCCGCCTTGCCGAAAGGTTTGAGCGCCCAACCATTTTACTAAGCCGTGATGATGAAAATTCGCCATATAAAGGCTCTGCCCGTACTGTCGGTGATTTTTCAATATTTAGCGCTATTGATAGCGCAGGTGAACTGACTGTTAAATACGGGGGTCACGATAAAGCGGCTGGACTTACTATTTTGGCCGATAATTTAAATGCATTTATTGAAAAGATAAATGAGTATGCCGCTAATACTGATTTGCCAATTCCTACTATAAATATTGACTGCAGGCTTAATCCTGTTGCGGCAGTACCTGATTTGGTTTATACCTTATCTCCGCTAGAGCCGTATGGCACCGAAAACCCCAAGCCGGTTTTTGGGCTTTTTGAAATGCGACTAAAAACCGTTTCATCCATCGGGGGCGGTAAGCATATTCGCCTTATTGCTGAAAAAAATAATACTACCATTGCTATGGTTATGTTTGGCGTAACTAAGGACGATTTTGCCTTTAGTGAAGGCGATTTGCTTGATTTTGCCGTAACGCTTGATGTCAAGGAATATCAAGGTCAAGAGCAGCTTAGTGTTTTTGTTAAGGATGTTCGCAAAAGCGGTAGAATTGATGATGAGGTTATTTCACAACTACTTCTTACCGAAAATTATATCAATGGCACTTTAGACTGCGAGGATGCCGCCCTGCTTACATTTAGTAGGGAGGAGCTTATTCCTGTATATCTTACCGTTAAAAACGGCGCTAACACCGTTTTAAAGCTGAAAAACAGGTTAGATGCGGTTATTGATGCTAAAATTTCGGTTATGCTTGATGTTATGGTTGAACTGGGACTTATTTCAGTAACAGGCTACGGCGATAATGCTAAAATAAATATTTTAAACAGTCAAAAGGTTGAACTTGAAAATTCAAACATTTTAAAATCACTTAATGAAAGGGCGGTGACCTTATGAACGAATATGATAAAAATTTAGCTGAACTTATTGACCTTATGAAAAAGCAGGGCAATAATTATGACTTTGACCTGATTGAAAAGGCTTTTAGGTGCTGTGTTGCCGCACATAAGGGTCAGCGCCGTTTATCGGGTGAGGAATATTATATGCATCCATACTCGGTTGCTAAAATATTGGTAATGCTTGGTATGGATAGTGAATCTGTAGCGGCAGGTCTTTTGCACGATGTTATTGAGGACACCGAAATTACCGCCCAAGAGGTTGAAAAAGAGTTTGGTCACGCCGTACTGACACTTGTTGACGGTGTTACAAAGCTTGGTAAATTGCCAATTTCAGCCAAGGAGCAGCAGTCAGAAAACCTTCGAAAAATGCTTATTGCTATGGCGCAGGATATACGCGTAATTATCATAAAGCTTGCCGACCGCCTACACAATATGCGTACCATTGATGCTAAACCCGAGCAGCGTCAGCGTGATATTTCGCTTGAAACCATTGAGGTTTTCGCACCAATTGCACACCGCCTTGGTATACGCGGCGTTAAGGAGGAGCTTGAAGACCTTTCAATTGCTCATCTTGACCCTGTTGGCTACCACGAAATTGAAGAGCTGCTTAGCGTTCAGGCGCAATACCGCGAAAAGCTTTTAGAGGATATTAAAGACCGCATTAAGCACCGCCTTGAAGAAACAATGCCGGGTGTTGAGGTGCAAATTGATGGCCGTGTTAAATCAATACACGGAATATACCGCAAAATGTATATTCAGGGTAAGGATTTTGAAGAAATTTATGATATTTATGCCGTAAGAATCATTACCGATTCACTTACCGACTGCTATAATATTTTAGGTATTATGCACGATATGTTCCGCCCAATTCCCGGTAGGTTTAAAGATTATATTTCTACACCTAAGCCCAACCTTTATCAGTCGCTTCATACCACCGTTTTAGGTAGGGAGGGCATACCCTTTGAAATTCAAATTCGCACTTGGGATATGCACCACACCGCAGAGTTTGGTATTGCCGCGCACTGGAAATATAAAGAAGGCATAAATAAGGTGGATTCAAAAATTGAAGACCGCCTTGCTTGGATTCGCCAAATTCTTGACAGCCAAAAGGATGCCGATAACCCCGAAGACATAGTTCAAACCATAAAAACCGACCTGCCTATTGAGGATGTTTTTGCCGTTACCCCAAAAGGCGATGTTATAAATCTGCCTGCAGGCGGTACTGTCATTGACTTTGCCTTTGCCATACACTCAGCCGTTGGTATTCGTATGGTTGGTGCCAAGGTTGACGGTAGAATTGTACCCCTTACACATAAGATAAAAACCGGTGAAATTATTGAAATTATAACCACCAATCAACCAGGTCATGGACCCAGTCGTGATTGGCTTAACATTGCCGTTACCACGCAGGCAAAAAGGTTTACGTTTTAGGCACTAATTCCTTTAAAACCCAACTTATCGGCAACGGCGTTAACTTAACCGAAGGCTTAGATGCCGATATTGCGCTTTTAGGTTACGATACCGAACTCACTTACGAAAAACTTTGTAATTTCGTTAGAAATGTTCACCGTGGCGCAACCTATATTGCAAC
>JAFNZJ010000095.1 GCA_017382915.1 Clostridia bacterium
GAACCATCGCATTCATCAAGTCTACAATAGACATCTGTTTCATAGAAAATCTCCTTTCAAATGTATTTTATCATGATTTCAATAATATTATACACCGCTAAAACAAAAATGCCAATAAATTTATCGTTATTTTTATCAATATATATGCATATTTTTGTTTAAATTTCATATGAATACCGAAAGATACTCCTGCTTCTGTTTACTTTATATATGCATTATTATATAAAAGGTTTTAAAAGGGGGGTATTTTATGAGCTTTAACGGCAAAAACAAAGCCATAACCTTTAGCTATGATGATGGCATTTTGCAGGATATCAGACTTATTGAACTGCTTAATAAATATAATTTAAAAAGCACCTTTAACCTTAATTCGGCACAACTTGGTGACCGCGGTATGCTGGTGCGTGAAGGTAAGCAAATAAATTTTAATAAAATACCTAAAGAGGATGTTAAAACCATTTATGCGGGGCACGAAATTGCATCACACACACTTACCCACCCCCTACTTACCAAGCTGACCGAGGCGGAAATTATAAATCAGGTTGAAAATGACCGCCTTAACCTTTCAGAGCTTGCGGGGTATGAGGTTGTGGGCTTTGCCTACCCCTGCGGCGGTCTTAACAACGATGACCGCGTTGCCGAAATTATAAAAAATAACACCGGCATTAAATACTGCCGCACCATTACCGAAAATGGCAGTTTTGACCCTCAGAAAAATCTTTACAGATTTAACCCCACCGCCCACCACCTGAATTTTGATGCTATTATGAATTTAGGTCAAAGGTTTATAGACCTTAAAACCGACACACCCAAAATATTTTATGTTTGGGGTCATTCATTTGAAATGGATTACTCACCCGATTACTGGTATAGGTTAGAGCAGTTTTTTAAGCTTATAAGTAATAAGGATGATATTTTTTACGGCACTAATAAAGAGGTGCTTTTATAAGAAACAAAAAAGTTAATGCTTTTTACAAAAAGTCGAGATTTACATTTAAGTAAATCTCGACTTTTTTGCTGTTATTAACTTGCCTTCCAGCTATCGGTATTGAAGGAGCCTGTGCCCCATCTAAATCCGGTTGAATAGTCACATACATTGGCGGTACCTGTTTGCATTTCACCAACCTGAATCCACTCACCGTTATTATTAGCAAACACACAGCGATAAACTACTGCAGTTGCCCAGCGGGTATCAAGCGGGTCGGTGGTCATATAAATAACCATTTCGTTGCCGGAATATGCGCTGCTTGCATTTTGCTCTTTTATCATTATTTTTACATTGGCCTGTTCGCCGTTGATGTTAATGTGCAGGTTGCCCTCAAAAAGGCCTTCAATAGAGGCTATATCGGTATTATTTGCGCCCGGAACATTTGAAATATAGGTGGTGTTACGGTCATTATTGGGTGGGTTATCCATATAACCATCAAGCAGTGCCTTTTCATCAGGAGTGTTAAGTATTTGCTTGAAACGCTCCATTGCGTTTGCAACGGTGGTTTGGTCCTCATTGTCGGGGATTTCACTAAAGGGTAAAAATTCATATTCCACCACCGAATTAAGCACGGGTTTTGATGTATCTGCACCTTTTGCAAAGGAATATGTTATAGGAAAGGTTAAATACCCGTTTGGCTTAACCACCCAGTCCTTGCTCTTTTTTTGCATTGTAGTGGTTATTACAATATTTTCATTATCATAGGTGTCAGCACCTATTACATATTTCATAACATTAAAGCCGTACTCAACATCACTGTTATTATAAACCGTTACTTCAACCGTTATTTCACTTTTGCCGCTCAAATCGGCGGTGCTGTTTAAAATACTGCCAACATATTGGTTATCACTAAAGCCTGTGGCAGATGTAACATCCACAATAAATACGCCCTGTTGGACCCTCGTATCGGCGGTGCCTTGAATATCTAAAATGTCGGTAAGCTGGGCATAACCAATGCTTATAAAAGCAAAAAGAAAGGCGACCGTAATGCACATTATGATTTTAAATGCTTTGTTTTTCATAACGGCGGCCCCTTTCTTTAATGATTTTTAAATTTCAATAGGTGTTTCTTCTTCGGTGTATACTAAATCTTCCTCACCAAAATCAACCTTAACCTCATACATATATAAAATTCCGGTTGCAGTTACTATAAAGAACTGACTGCAGGTTTTATCAAGATTTTCATACATAAGTATGGGGTTTTGAAGTGTGTCACGAATTTCTAAAAGCTCTGTAAAGGTATCAACATTAAGAACATCGTACCTTGATGCATCAACAGGATTGTTGATTTTTTGAATATATGCCTTATAGTTTGAAAGTATACGCTTAACCTTGCGGGCATAGTCTAAATGCTTATCCACCGTAACAGTAGCGTAGATTACCAAAATAATGATTAAGGCTATATCGGCAATGGCAGCAGCTATAACCAATTTTTTGTAAAGAGATTTATTTGAATGCTTTACTGCCAAAATTTGACCCTGCTCATCTTCGGCGGGGGTTTCAACAAACGGGGTAACGGTTGCCTTATTAAGGGGTACGCAAAGCTTAATTATGTAGTTGCCCTGACTTTCATTTGCAAACTTTTCACTTTCACCCAAAACGGCAACATACATTCTGACAATTAAGGTGGACTCGGTCTCGTCAAGATTATAGGCGGCAATAAAGTTTTTTGCCAACCTGTTATAGGCATCATAGTTAAATGCTACCGAATCCTCAATAACAAGCTTTTTGCCGCTTGATGACTTGGTTTTGGGGGCAATTAACTCAAAATAGGGGTTATAAATAGCCATGCCGGTTTCTTTATCCTTAACCTCAACCTGTGCATCAACCTTATATGAATACTGATACTTTACGTTATCGGTTTCCATCTGCAGCTTATAAGAAAAATCTGCAGTCATTTTTTCAATAAGGGTTGATACATAAGCGTGCGAGCCGTTTAAATATTCCTCACTATAAAACTGATTATCGGCAAGGTATGCCTTATAAATAACCTCACCCTTTTCGGTGTAGGAAACATAGGTATCCTTATTCATTTTATAGTAGGTAACACCAACAAAAGCCAGTAGGGCGGTAACAAGTGCTATAACTACCGCTAAAAACACTATAACCGTTTTTCTGCGCTTTTGGTAAATATTACGCTGCAGCCTTTCAATTTCTGACATTTTTATTACACCTTAATTCTAAATATTTATTTATTAAATAATTCTCGCACCCATACTGTTGGGTAGCCAAGATACTTTATTTTCAAGGTTTCTATACCAATGATATCACTTTCTGTTCTGTAGCCTAAATCAAGGGCGTCATTGGCGTCACCCTTGGTGTAAAATCTGAACTCACCGTTAATTTTTTGAATATCTACCACACGGTGGATGGTTTTTTTCTTATTATAATTAAAAACTATAACCTGTCCCTTACTTATTGTTTGGTCACTGTACTGCTCATAAACAAGGGCGTCACCTTTATTTAATTCACCTGTCATACTTTCGGTAGCAACCACCAAAAGTCCAAATCTGAACTGGCAGGTAATAAGCATTATAAAGGCGGTCATAAATAGCACTGCAAGGCTGGCCGAAGCAATTTTAACTGCCTTGCTTTTTTTGGTGGACTTCATTTGCCTTTTTTCATAAAGAAGGCGTATAAATATAAGAAGTAAAAGCGGTAATAAAACCCTTAAAAAGGCAAGCATTGCCTTTGGCATAGCAGGTTTTATTGGGGTTAAATAGGGGTAAATAGAAATTACTAAACGATATAAAATATTTGGTATAAAGCCATACCTTTTTGATAAAAAATTATAAAGCACATTTGCCGTTATTGCGGGGAAAACTATCATACCGCAAAAATCAACAAAGTTTGTAAAGCTGCTTAAAACACCTGTATCACTAAACATTACTATGTCAAGCAATACAAAGCAAAGGTAACTAAAAACTGTACCAAAGCGGGTGTTTTGCGCCAAAATAACCATACGCATATATTCTGCCGCAATAATAGTAACTGCAAAGGGCAAAATATATTTTGTAAGGTAAATAAGCACTATCGGGGTTTTATAAAA
>JAFNZJ010000096.1 GCA_017382915.1 Clostridia bacterium
AAGGAATTTGCCTTAACGCTTTTTATTTTGCCTATTAAAACAAAATCCCCGCAAAGATTATTCTTTGCGGGGGTGTTTTTATAACTCGGCTTTCCAGCTTTCAATATTTTCTTTTACAAAGTAATCATCCACCAGATTGGGGTACATAGCGTAAATACGCTCAATTTCTGTATCCTGACCGGGAGAGAGCACTTCATTTGGGTTAATACAGTTAAGGCTTTTCATAAGGCCCTGCTTTTTAAGTACATAATGAAGCCCCGGTATACAGCCTGCAAAGGCATTGGCGCCGTCAAAAAGCACTGCGTTTGAATCGGTAACGGCATTGGCAAGTGTCAGCATTTCAGATGATATAGTGCCGTTTGTCTTTTCATTTTTGCAGCGCTCAAAAAGCTCTACCGCGCGTTTGGTCCATACCGACCAATGACCCAGCAGTCCGCCCTCAAAGCCTTTTTCATAACGCTTGCCGTTAACATCAAACTTATAGGTGGTAAGCAAATCAATCACTATGTTATCATCGTTGCCTGTGTAAAGGGTGATTTCATCACTTCGGGTGGATAGCGCTGCGGCGCGGGCAATATCAAGTGACATATAGCGGTTAAATGGTGCCGCCTTAATGGCAACCACATTTGGTATTTCACAAATTTTTTGCCAATATTCAAAAGAAAAGTGTCTGCCGCCAACCGCGGTTTGCAAATAAAAGCCTATAACCGGCATAACCTCTGCCACCGCTTTGGTGCGTTTAACCAGTTCATCCTCACTTAAACTATTAAGTCCGCCTGGGCTAAGCAGTACAGCATCATAGCCGTATTTTTTGGCAAGCGTTGCCTCTTTAACTGCCTGTTCGGTCTTACCGCAAACGCCTGCAACCTTAACTATTACCCTGCCTGTTTTATTTTCAAAGGCATCAATTTCATCCGAAACCAGCTTTAAGATTGGCTCAAACAGATTTACTTCGGGGTCACGAATTTCAAACTGGGTTGAGTGCACCGCCGTTGCAATACCGCCAACACCGCAGTTTAAATAGTATTTCATTAAAAGGCGCTGTGAATATTCATCAAACCTTCGGTTTTCATCAAGTGCCAAGGGCGTTGCGGGAATAACGGTGCCGGATTTTAAAATTTCAAGTGCTTTTAAATGTCTATCCATATTAGTAACTACCCTTTCTTTCCTCAAAATGGGTGGGCTTATCTAATGTTCTGCCGCCGTCAAGCAACCATTCTGCCTGCCAGCGAATAAGGGTTTCGGCGGGGACTGAGGGGTAGCCAAAAACCTCCATACATTTTGATGCATCGTTTAAATAGGCATCGGTGCCGCATTCGTTTTCAAAAATCGGCTCCTTACCAAGATATTCACCAAGCTTTAATGCCATTTTTTTGATTGAAACGGTCTCGGGTCCGGTTATGTTCATAACCGTTACGGGGGCACTTGCGTGTAACAGACCTCTTATTGCATATTCATTGGCGCTACCCTGCCAAATAAAGTTAAAGCAGGGGGTTGAAAGGCTTATGGGCTGACCCTTTAATATTTTATTTGCAACATCAAAAATAACGCCGTACCTAAGGTCAACCGCAAAGTTAAGGCGGTAGATAAACACCTTTGTGCCGTAGGTGTTGGCGGCATATTCAAACGACCTTTCACGGGCAAGGCAGCTCATAGCATATTCACCATTGGGCAGTACCTTATCCTTTTCGGTGCAACCGCCGGTATGAAGCGGAACAATGGGGTAAATATTGCCTGATGAAAATACAACGATATTTGATTTTTTAAACTTGTCGGCAACAAAAGCGGGCAGGGTGGAGTTCATACCCCAGGTTTGCCACTCATTACCGTCGGTGCCAAACTTTCTGCCTGCCATATAGATTATATTTTCAACCTCCGGCAGGGCATAAAGCTTTTCTTTATCTAACAAATCACAGGCGATTACCTCAATACCGTTTGCCTGCATAAGGTCGGTGCTGATTTTATCGCTACCGCGTGATACTGCATAAACCTTTTTTGAAATACCTGCCTTATCTATGGCTTTTTTGGCAAGCAGGCAAAGGCTTGGGCCCATTTTACCGCCTGCGCCCAGCACCATAATATCGCCCTTTATTTTTTTAATATCCTGCACCAAGGCATCGCTTGGAGTTGATAAAAGGTCATTTAGTTTTTCTTCGGTCCAAAGTTCACGAGACACTTTTTAATTCTCCCCTTCTAAATAGTTAAGATACTGACTTTTAGTAAAACGCGGTTTAAAGTTTTCTTTTACCTTTTTAGCTAATTTTCCGCCATCAAAAAGAAGTGTGGCGGCTGTCAGTGCCATTAGCTTTGCGGGTAGCATAATTGCGGCATCTTCATTTACTATTTTAAAATCCTTTGAATGAAGACCGCCCATAAAACCGCCAACCGATGGCTGAACGGCGGGCATTATACTGCTTATATCACCCATATCGGTGGAGCCTACCAGTTCATAACCGCTTACGCAGTTTTCACTGCCTATTAAGTCTTTGGCTATATCCACCATAACCGAAATAATATCCTCATTTTCCTCCAAGGGAAGATAGCCCGGAATATCTTCGGTTTCAAGTGTGGCACCTATCATTTGGCAGGCACCCTGTGCGGCACGATTAACAACCTCATTTGCCTTGGCTATTGCGTCAGGGGTTGCGCCACGCACCTGCATTTCCATCTCCACCCTATCGGGCACAGAATTTACAACATCGCCGCCCTTGGTGATTACGGGATGAATTCTTATTTTTTCATCTTCACGGAAGGTGTCACGATTTGAGTGTATACCCAAAATTGCAAGTGCCGCCGCATTTAGTGCATTGACAGCCTTATCGGGGCGGGTGGCGTGCGCCGCCCTACCCTTAAAGGTTAATTTTTTACTAATAAAGCCTAAATTACTGCCCCTTACATAAAGCTTGGCATCGGGCTCATCACCCATTGCGTGAAGCATAATTGCCATATCAACATCATCAAAGGCGCCTTCATAAACCAGCTGTTGTTTGCCGCTAAAGTATTTGATTTTGCCTTGATTTTTAAGTTGGGCACGGAATTCAAGGTCATTAAACTCCTCCGCAGGGACGGCCATAAAGGTTATATCGCCATCTAAATACTGCATAACTCCACTTTTTTTAAGGGCATATGCCGCACCCAGCATTGCACCCACCTGCGCCGAATGGCCACAGGCATGGACAAGACAGTTTTTAGCAGCATCGGGGTGGTCAGGCGACATAATGGCATCCATTTCACCAATTATGCAAAGATTAAAATTACTGCTTTTACCCTTAAGGGTTGCCTTAACACCCGTAACTGCCACAGGGTACTCATACTTTATTTGAAGTTCGTCAAAGGCTTTTCTTACAAGGGCAGAGCATTTTTCTTCGGTAAAGCCGCCTTCGGGATTATTATAAACCTCTTGGGCAAGGCTTTTTATCCACTTTTCGCCCTCATCGGCAAAGGATAAAATTTTATTTTTAATTTGGGTTATGTCCATTTTAAATCCCCGTTACTGTTTTATATTTCGGCATCAAGTATTTCCATTTGTACCTTAAACTTATGGGTTTTTGCCTTATCGGTTGGCGATATTATAACCTTACCCCAACCACATTCGCGGTTTTCGGTGCGCTCACTAGGTACCGGTATGCCAACGGTTGTAAAGCGGTTATCACCACCGCCAATTGCGGTAATGCTGGCATTTTTAGGCTCTAAAACTGTACAGCGCAGCTTGCCGCCCTTATGCTCAATAGTAACTACATTACCTTCAATTTTAGGCTCCTCCATCATATGAATGTGGAATGCCTTAATAAACTCTTCACTTTTTGCGGTAACATCATCCTCAACTGTGAAGATGCCGTTTTGACCCTCTTTAGGTAGGAAGGTCATTTTTCTTATTACCTTTTCGGTAGTTTCGGGATAGGCCATTGATAAATCCCCCACAATTTCCACCTTTTCATCGGTTTCGGTGTGGGATATAACCTTTGCCATCCTCATATCCCTTTGCCAGGGTGTGGCTAAATCGGGCTCTAAATTATAATCTGTGGTGGGACCGGGTCTGCGGGTACCGCCGTCATTTATGATTTCAATATCATTGCCCCAAGAGTGTATGGTGCCAAGAGTTTTAACCTCGGGGTCGCGTATGGTAAGACAGTTGTGTGATGATGTGCGGGTATCATAATTGTAAAAATGATTATTGCCCCACCAATAATATGCACCCGAGCTGGATGCCAATATGCCGTTATGATATATTTGAAAATCGCCTGTATCATAATGCTCATGCGCCTGACACCAAAGCTCACCTATCTTCATATAAACAAGGGTGTTTTTTTCGGTATCCTTATAAATTGAAACGCCTGCAGGGTATGGAAAAAAGCGTGCCTTTTCATAAGGTTTTGGTGTAAAGGCAGGTGTTAAAAGGTTGAAAACAAGGTGAACAACGGGTGAATAAAGTCCCTCACCATAGACACCTGTTTTATAATAGTCCATACCGTAATGAAGGGGTAGCATTATTTCATCATAATAGTTTTCAAAGTAGTATTTTTTATAATGCTCATTACCTGTCAGGGCCGCCGCAAAGAAATTAAGGGCAGTAAAGGGGTACTGTATTGCCATACCGCCGCCCTTATCATCATTACAGTCATCACCTACACGCAGGTTTTCACCGTCGGGTCGGGTTTGATAATAATAGCCGTCAATATTTTCAACACATTCATCAAAAATCTTTTGACCGCTCATTTGATAAAACAGAAGCTGTGCCCAAAGCGCCGATACCTGACGGTATGCGCCGTAAGACGGACCCTGATTATGTATGCCCGAAGAAAAACTGAACTTATAAAAGGGTATTAAATCATCCATAATTCGGCCTGCACAAAAATCGTATATGTCGGGTCTTTCATCATAAACGGCGATTGAAAATGCCAACATATCACGCAAAAACTGTGCCTCATGTGCGTGGGAGTGAATATCACGCTGTCTGGTGGGTGGATAGCCAACCTCCATACCTGCTTTAAGGAACATTTCACTTTGAGAGATAAAAAATTCCTTTTCATCAGCACTTAAATAACTATAAAGCCAGTCATAAACCAACGATGCCACAAAAACCATATGTCCTGTATGGCGGCATAGCATAAGGTTAATGTTGCGGGCGGTACTAAAACGCTGCATAATCATTTTAGTGTTATCAATAATGCTGCGTGCCTTTGCCTTATCATCCTCAATATATGCCTCAAAAGCCTTTGCTTCAATCATAAGGCAGACCATAAGGTTATACCTACCCTGTTTTATATCATCATAATACTGACGAAAATCTTTTTTGCAAACGCGCTGCCAAAGCTCATATGCGCGCCTGTTTTCATAGTGGGTAAAGTTTTTGACAATTCGTTTTTTATCTGACCTTCTAAACATTACCCTTGGATGCTCATTTGGTGGGGTTATAAAGGGCTTTTTATATGGTGAATTAAGCATGGTTTTTTATCTCCTTACGATTTTGACATATTTTTGGCCTTTGCACCTAGAATTTCATTTTTAAGGGGTGCGCCGTTATCAATAAAATCGGCAGTTTCTTTTATTAAATCGCGGGTAAGCAGTGAGCGTAAATTAACGGTAACACCCGCCTGATGGGGTAGCATTAAAACATTGTCAAGGTCAAGTAACGGACTGCTCATATCAATTGGTTCCTTGCCGTAAACATCAAGCGCCGCATTAAAATCACCCTTTTCAAGGTGGCGTGTCATGGCATCCTCATCCACTATGGCGCCGCGCGCGGTATTTACAAAAAGTGCGCCGGGCTTTATAAGGGATAGCAGCCTTTCATCAATCATATGGTGGGTGCCGTCATTATAGGGCAGGTGAAGTGAAATAATATCGCAGGTGGAAAAAACCTCATCAATTGGGCACTGTGTAATGCCGTACTGATTTTTTACATCGGCCGGGATTTCCGAACGGTTATAAACCTTAATGTTAACATCAAAGTTTTGAAGCATTTTTACAACATACTTTGCCACACCGCCAAAGCCTACTATACCAATATTTTTATATAAAACGCTGTCGGTATAATCGTTTTCCTCATGCCAGATTTTTTTATTTTTAAGGCGGTCATTAAAAAACGGAATATCACGCAGGGCGGCCAACATATAGGCAATTACACCCTCGGCGGTGGATTTTGAAAAATAGTCAAATCCGCTTATTACCTTTATGCCGCGCTCAAAAACCGCGGGGGTTGCTACCGGCGCCACCGATGAGCCCAAATGGGTTAAGAGCTTAAGGTTTGGTGCGCTATCTAACAATTCGGGCGTAAGGGCGGGTGAGCCCCAACAGGTTATGTAGGCATCACAGTCTTTAATCTTTTCTTTAAGTTCATCGGGTGATGCCGTCAGGGTGTCAAGCCACACAATTTCACCTAGCGAATTTGCATAATCAATATTGTCCTTTGTAAAGAAGGTGTCAAAGATTTTGTCCCTTTTTATGGCAACTAATGCTTTCATATTTACCCCCCTATTATATTTGATATAATTGTATAATAAAAAGATGTATTTTTCAATACAGTATGCGCTCTATTTATATAACAATTCGCTCATTTTATATTGACAAATGCCCTTTATTTTTGTAAAATAAGGTTAAATCTTAAAGGGGGTGCTTTAATGAAAAATATAACAGAATTTGACTTCTTTTTAGAAAACCCCATAACCGCCTTTAAAAATGCGGGTTATTATAAGCATAGGGTGGGTTGGTCCTGTACGCAAAATGCTGAACATGCCGCATTTTTTTGTATTGAATCGGGTGAAATGCAGGTCGACACCGACAGTTACAGTGGTATCTGCCGCGCCGGTGATGTGGTTTTTATTAACGCTTTTGAAAACGCTTTTCTTTCAAACCCTGCAAAAACCGAACTTTCATACTTCTTTGTTTCATTTTTTTGTGAAAAGGACCTTAACTTTGAAATAAGCACCGTAACAAAGGACACAAACGCCTTAAGCCTTTTTAAGGATATAAGTAAAACGCATCGCTCAGGAGCATACCTTTCAAAAATAAAGATTGCTGAGCTTTTTTTAAAGCTTTTGCATCTGCTTTGCCTACAAAAAATGCAAAAAAGCAAGGGAAGAAGCGATAATTACAAGCTTCGCTCCACCATTGAATATATAAACATTAACTACTATAAAAAAATAACCCCTGCCTATCTTTCGCAAATTTCGGGCTACTCCCCCGCCCATTTGCGCCGACTGTTTACCATAAATTTAGGTGTTTCACCAATGGAGTATATTTTAAACAAAAAAATTGAAATGGCAAAGGAAATTCTTTTAGATGCCCCCGAAAAAACCACCGAAGAAATTGCAGAGTTGGTTGGCTTTTGTTCAGCATCGTATCTGTGTAAGGTTTTTAAAAAGATGGTTGGTATATCACCGCTTGAATATAAAAAATCAACCCCTAAAATTTAATGTTTTGTATTATCTGCACCCGATACATTTTGCTCAAAGGTGGTGGCGTAAACTTCACTAATCGCTCCGCTATAGAAGGATATACCTGCGCCGTTTGTTTTTGCGCAGGGCTATTTTTATAGGTCTTTAATTTTCTTGCTTTATTTTTATTTATACTGTATAATAAATAGTGACCTATCACCTTTAAAGGAGATTTTATAATGCAAGAGATTAAATGCCCAAAATGCGGTGAAGTTTTTAAGGTTGATGAATCGGGTTATGCCGCCATAGTAAAGCAGGTGCGCGACCATGAGTTTACGGCCGAAATTGCCATGCGTGAAAAGGCTTTGGAAAATGAAAAACAAACCGCCGTTGAGCTTGCCATAAATAAAACCGCTGCCAAATCAGGGCAGGAGCTGGCCGAAAAATCTACCGAAATTGCCCGCCTTAAGGGTGAGCTTCAGCTTAGCCGCGCCAATGCCGATTTAGCGGTTAAAAACGCTGTGGCCGAAAAAGATTCAATGATTTTAGAGCTTAAAAATAAGCTTGCCCTTTTAGGCAGTGAGCAGGCGGTTAAAGAGCAGTCGCTTATAACCCAGTATGAGGCACAGCTTAAATTCAAGGACGAGGAAATTGAACGCTATAAGGACTTTAAGGCAAAGCAGTCCACCAAAATGGTGGGCGAAAGCCTTGAACAGCACTGCGAAATTGAATTTAATAAACTGCGTGCCACAGGCTTTAAAGACGCATATTTTGAAAAGGACAACGACGCAAGAACAGGCAGTAAGGGCGACTATATTTTTAGGGAGTCTAAAGACGGGGTTGAATTCATTTCAATTATGTTTGAAATGAAAAACCAAAACGAAACCACCGCCACCAAACATAAAAATGAAGACTTTTTTAAAGAGTTGGATAAAGACCGCCGAGAGAAAAACTGCGAATATGCTGTGCTGGTATCCCTTTTAGAGGAGGACAGCGAGCTTTATAACAGCGGAATTGTGGATGTTTCACACCGATATGAAAAAATGTATGTTATACGCCCGCAGTTTTTTATTCCGCTTATTACACTGCTTCGCAATGCGGCGCTAAATTCACTTCAATATAAAACCGAGCTTGCGGTTATTAAAAATCAAAATCTTGATATTACCCACTTTGAAGAGGATATGAACGATTTTAAAGAAAAATTTGGTCGCAACTTCCGCCTGGCAAGTGAAAAATTCCAAAAGGCAATTGATGAAATAGATAAAACAATTGACCATCTGCAAAAAACTAAGGACGCTCTGCTTTCTTCTGAAAACAATCTGCGCCTTGCCAATAATAAGGCCGAGGAGCTTACAATTAAGCGCCTGACCAAAAACAACCCCACAATGCAGCAAAAGTTTGCCGAACTACAGCAAAATAAATAATAAATTTTTAAAACCGCCCGCAAAGTTTTTATGGGCGGTTTTTTTATTGCTTTAATGGGGCTTTTGTTCTTGACAAACGGGGCAAAAACAAATATAATATCTTAGTACCTAATTTAATATACGGAGACGTATCGAAGTGGTCATAACGGGGCTGACTCGAAATCAGTTAGCGCGCAAGCGCCCGCGAGTTCGAATCTCGCCGTCTCCGCCAGAAAACGACAGGTTCTGACAGGAATCTGTCGTTTTTAACTAGGTGCGCCTATCGGCGCGTGAAGTTTGCTTCACAAGTGAAGTTGTCCTGCGGACAGTGTTGTTTCTGCGGAAGTGGGTGGCGCACTTAACTTCACTTTGTGCAACAGCAAAAAACTTCATTATGCCTACGGCATAACTTCACATCGGTGTTAGCCGATACTTCACTAATGATACGAAAGTTCAACTTCGTGCGAAAAACCGCAAAAAAGACAAGGCTAATTCTTAAGCCTTGTCTTTTTTTCTTCTTACTTATTTCCTTTTCACTTTTTCCTACCCTA
Organism: Clostridia bacterium; assembly: GCA_017382915.1. Taxonomy (GTDB): domain Bacteria; phylum Bacillota; class Clostridia; order Oscillospirales; family Acutalibacteraceae; genus UMGS1279. The sequence continues at coordinate 9,331 of JAFNZJ010000096.1, forward strand.
ACTTAAAATAACATTTACTGCCCAGGATAAAATGTTAACAAATTTTCCAAACGCAAAATACATACACGGCGCATATACGGCTACGGTGAGCAGGTCAATTATAACACCTTTAGCGCTGGGTTTAGCTTTACGGAATTTAAATATGTATAAAGCAAGCAAAACAATTAATCCCACAATGGCTATTATACCTGCCACCAAACAACAAGGAAATGCCACCGGGCGGGCATCAATTGCATTAAATTTTATTAGTTTGTAAACGGTGCCTGCACAGTATACAGTTACCGCACATAATGCCGAAACTATAACGGCAGTTAGGCTGGTTTTAATGGTTAAACAGTTTTCTGTGGTCTTTTTAAATATAGCAGTAAAAAGTGATGTCAATATAAGCGCCACGCCAAATAAAAGGACTACAAATTGCCAACTGCTTATGAACACCCCTATTGCAAACGACAATAATATATCAGAATCTGCTGCACCGATTATGCCAATACTGCCGGATGGAGTGCCGCAAAGCATAAATATTATAGTAGCCACTACATACAAAAGGTTGACCGCGCCTAAAATGCCTGTTATTAAACTAAAAAGATTTAACTTTTTCATTTAAAACACCTCTTATATTATTCTATTTCAACAAATTGGTTGTAAATACTTGCATCGGTTAAAGGATTTTTATTTAACATCGTCGGTTTTATTCCACCTAAAGTTGCCCCAAACACCGTTTACCTCACTAAAATATATAAATGAATCGGGGTGCTTGCGGGCAAGCTTGATTAGGTCGTTCATTTGGCGCATATTTATAATGGTTACTATGGTTTTTTTGCGCTCGGCAGTAAACATACCCTCACAATCAATGATGGTGGCACCGTGCTTAAGGTTTTGTAAAATATCCTCTTTAAACGCTTCGGGATTGTTGGTTATAATATGTGCCTCCACCGCGTTGCGGGTGGTCTTTAAAATGTAGTTCATTGCCACATTAAAAATAAGCATTTGCGCTACCGACATTATAATGCTTTCAATATTGCCGTAAACAAAAAATGAAAGACCAATTATTATGTAACAAAAGGCAGATATAAGGCTTTCAATATTCATATAAGGTCTTTTTCGCTGTACCATGCATGCAACAATATCCACCCCGCCCGATGAGCCGCCGATTTTAATCATAAGTGCGGTGCGGGCGCCCAAAATTATGCCGGATGCCAATACCGAAATCCATGCATTATTTGGGGATATATAGCGGTAAAAATCCACCTTTTCCATTAAAATCATCATAACCGATGAAATTGCCGTAAAAAGGCCTGTGTAAATAACATACTTTTTGCTTATAAAAAACCAGGCGACTATAAGCAGGGGTATGTTTATGGCAAGCGAGATATAACCTAAATTTATGCCGGTTAATTTTTGGGTCATCATAGCAATACCGTCAACACCGCTTGGGGCAAAATTGGCAGGATTTACAAAGCTGTACAAACCTATTGCCGAAAAGGCCGACGCTACAATAATTATAAATAAATCTATAACGGTTTGAAACTTTTTTAATTGAGCACCTCTATTTTACTAAATCAACAGCCTCTTGATATGTCATTGCGCCTGCTTCAACCGCATCACTTCTATATCCATTCGGAGAGCATCTGTCTTCTTTCATTTTTTTCAGCAATTCCTGCTTTTCGCCAAATTCATATGAAAAGGTCCAGTAAAGTTCCCTGCCGTTTTTGCCTTCTCGTACCTCAGCTATATAGTTTCCGCTTTTTTCGGCTTCAACATTATAATAACTATAATCACAATAACCGTTATTGATGGTTTCAATATATTCAACCCACTCGGCATCCTCAACGGCAAGTATCTCTGCTTTCATTACAAGGTCTTTTACCTCTAATTCGTCGGGTGTCATCTCGCGTGAGCAACCCGCAAAGGATAAAATTATTAAAGCAAACATTAAACTTAGCGTTAAAATAAAGGTAATTTTTTTCATAGCTACACACCTCACTTATGGTAATTATAGCATAAAAGTGGTAAAGGGGCAAGGAGTAAGTTTAGCGTTATGAGCGCTTCGCGCGTGATGATTTTGCTACGCAAAAGTTATGATATGATTGCCATACAGTTTTGCCGTAGGCAAATTATAACAATGCGTAGCATTTCATAACTCATAACTTGCCGAAGGCAATCATAGTTGAAAAAGAAAAGACACGCTCTCGCGTGTCTTTCTTTTTCTGGGACCGACACTCAAAATGGAACCGGTCTAAAAACCTTAGATTTTCTTAAAATAAAAACGAACAACCACCAAGCATAAACAAAACACCAAATAAAACTAATACTATCGAATAAATATCAAACTTCTGATTGTTAATATCAGTTTTTACATATGCGATCTTTGGAAAGCGTTCAATGTACACTACTGAAACAAACCTTGGCATCTGCTTAGATGTAACAAATTCAATATATCGAATAGTATAGTGCTTTTGGTTTACTTGATATTCATATTTTCCTTTGCTATAATTTTTAATTTTCATCACAACTCGAATTGGTCCACGAAAAAATCTTTGTCCATATACCGGAACATCTTTTTTGTGTTTTACATAAATTAATGATGCCGTGACTTTAGCAACACTATTTTTATTATGCTCAAATGTCCTGTAAATCAAGAAAAATAATCCTGCTGCTAAAACATGCAATATTCCTAAAGAAATAAAAACAATACCAAGAAGTTTCACTTTCATCACCGACCTTTATGTGTATTATAGCATAAAGGCGGCAAAGCAGCAATACCTCTTCACTATTCACTATTACCTCTTACTTCCCAAAAATCCCGTATCAAACTTTATTTTAGGTAAGAGTGAAGAGGTAAGAAGTAAAAATCCGCCCTCTTACGAGAACGGATTTTCGTTTGGGAGTTTTGAACTTAATGACTCGAATGAAATGTGCCTGAAAACCGAGTAATTTCTTAATCTTGAATATTATTAGAATCTTTATTTTGTGTAAATAAAACTATGGTAAAAATATATGTGCAAAGTTTTGCTACTATACTGTAAACGCTATTTGATGGTGTTAACATGCTTAAATACGAGAAAAAATCATTCCCCATATTTCGTATCATTGTGATTAAACGAATATACTCTAAAACATTAAACAATGCACCTAAAATAAAGGCACCACCTAATATAATCCAACTCAATTTATTTAAATTAAGTTTGTTTTTTAGCAACCATTGGTTTCCCCAAAAAATAACAACAAAAATAATCAAAGGTCTAATTATTTCATACACTAATGCGATAATTTCACTGAATAGAAATACAGATACAATTTGTTCAAATATGAAAAATCCAACTACTAAACAAATCGATTTTAAAACTGACTTCGAACTGATATTAGGTTTTGAAGCAATTAAAAAGCACCCAAACAAAGCAATATAAAAAACGATACTTGTTACTATGTAACCCAAGGGTTGCGAAAATGATAAAATCGAAAGTATTGTTGTTCTCAAAGGAGATTCTATCAAAAAGGATGATGCTAAAATTAACATAGATGAAATTTGTTTTTGTTTTGTAGAATTCATAAAATCACCAACCTTTAAGTGTATTATAGCATAAAAGAGGCGGGGTGGCAATAATTATTCATTATTCATTAGCGCAAGCGACTTCATTTTTCATTATTCATTTGAAAATCCGTTCTTATTTAATGAATAATGAATGATGAATATTGAAGAATGAATAATACAAACAAAAATCCGCCCTCTTTCGAGAACGGATTTTCGTTTGTCATTCGTGTCCGAAAAAGAACTGGTTGAAAACCGAGTTTATTTCTTTATTTTTTAAATATTTTCAAAAGT
>JAFNZJ010000097.1 GCA_017382915.1 Clostridia bacterium
AGCAGTTGGCTTTATAAGTTGGCTGGTGTGCAAAAAAATACCCGATATAATATAAATTAACCCCCGCTACAAAAGGGTAGCGGGGGTTTTAATAAATTCTATTTAGTGAAAATAGAAATGGTACCAACCGATTCCACGGTGCTCGGCAAAAATGCTTTTGTACCAAATTCCTCGGTTGATACCGAGTTAAGCGTAGCAGATATTTTTGAATTTGTCAAGAAAAACAATGATAAATTTGAATCGGACAGTGATAACCCAACATCTTTCACTCCAAAACCTGTTGACCAACATTTAGTAAATTGGAATTTTTGTTTAGGTAAGAGTGAAGAGGTAAGAAGTAAAAATCCCGTTCACATTAGTGAACGGGATTTTTGGCTGGGGTGGCAGGATTCGAACCTACGAATGCAGCAGTCAAAGTGCTGTGTCTTACCGCTTGACGACACCCCAATATTAAATTGTGCGAAATTGGGTTACAGGGTAATTAAAAGTGGGGTGGATAATCGGGTTCGAACCGACGACCTCCAGGGCCACAACCTGGCACTCTAACCAGCTGAGCTATATCCACCATATTACATCTGCAACCCGCAAACGCAATAACAATTATACCATTAAAAGTCAATTTGTCAAGTGCTTTTGGCAATTTTTTTTAACAGCAAATAATCAACAGTTTTTTAATGTGTTATATGATGTATAAACCGCATCCTCACTAATATTACAGTGCAATTTAAATAGGGGGGTGTTTAGCAGTAAATCATCTGCAGTGTTAAGCATTGCCGCCAAAAGCTGTGGAGTTCTTGGTCTGGGGGTTTGCTCCAGCATGGGTACTGCAACCGCCTCTTTAGCGGGGTCAATGGGTGTTATTGAATTGGTATCACCGCGTTCAATAAAAACAATGGCGGCAAGCGGCACCTTAATGTTGGTGTTTAGGTCGGTTTTACCGCTCCAAGGGGTGCCGTAAGCATAAAATTTGCCGTCAATTTTTCTAATAATGGGTTTATCGTCATTTATATAGGTAACCCTGTCACCAAAAACCTGCTTCCAAAGACCGGTGTGGGTTGATTTACCTGTACCGCTGTGTGCTGAAAAAAGGTATGCTCTGCCATCCATAGCAATGGCCGATGAGTGAAGCATAAGTCCGTTAAAAGCGGTTATCCTGCGATTAAATAACGCACCGCTGGCAAGGTAGGCAACCTCATCACGGGTAAGATAGTTGTATTCCTTATGCATATCATCAAGCATCTCTTTGGTTATGATAACACGCATATTAGGTGGGCCGTCTACATCAACTTCGTATGGTTTGCCAAGCCTTTCAAGACGCTCACATTCAACATCAATATCAACAATTACATCGCCAATGCAGTACCTTTTCATTTTAACACCGCCTTTTAATATATTTTACCTTAGTAAGGTAAATATTGCAACAAAAATTTGTTTAAATAAAGGCTATTCGGTAATAATAAGAAAAAACAAAGGTATGGAGTGGTAATATTTATGGAAAAAATTGTTGCAGTAAAGGGTTTAGAGGTTTTAGATTCCAGGGGCAACCCAACCGTTTGTGCGCAGGTGGTTTTATCCGACGGCAGCGCGGGTGTGGGTATTTCACCATCGGGTGCATCAACCGGTGTTTATGAGGCCTTTGAACTGCGCGATGGCGATAAAGAACGCTATGGCGGTAAGGGTGTACAAAACGCGGTAGATAATATAAATAATGTTATAGCAAAACCCCTTTGTGAATTGGGCAGTACCAGCCAGCAGGCCGCCGATGAGCTTATGATTTCATTGGATGGCACCCAAAATAAAAGCAAGCTTGGTGCCAATGCTATTTTGGCCGTTTCAATAGCGCTTGCCCGCGCCACTGCCCAAAGCTATAATCTGTCACTTTATCGTTATTTGGGTGGTATTGGTAAAAAAAGTATGCCAATACCTATGATGAATATTTTAAACGGTGGCGCACACGCATCAAACAATGTGGATATTCAAGAGTTTATGATACTTCCAAGGGAGGAAACCTTTGCCGATGCGTTAAGGGTAGGCAGTGAAATTTATCATAAGCTTGGTAAAATATTAGGTGATAAGGGACTGCGCTCAGGGGTCGGTGATGAGGGCGGCTTTGCACCTAATATTAAGTCAGATAGGGATGCGCTTGAGCTTATTTGTGAAGCAATAGTAACGGCCGGCTTTGGTTTTGATAGGGTAGGACTTGCGCTGGATGTCGCTTCAAGTGAATGGTACCGCGACGGCAAGTATTTTATGCCAAAAAGGGGAGTATATCTGTCTAGCGGTGAGCTTATCAATATGGTGGAGGAGCTTTGCCGCGATTTTCCCATACTTTCGGTTGAGGACCCCCTTTCAGAGGATGACTGGGACGGCTTTTGTGAACTTACCAAAAGAATAGGCGGTAGGGTGCAGCTGGTGGGTGATGACCTTTTTGTAACCAATAGAAAAAGGCTTGAAATGGGCATTAAAAAGCAGGCGGCAAATGCCATTTTAATTAAGCCAAACCAAATAGGCACCGTTACCGAAACGCTTGATGTAATAAGTCTTGCCGCCAAAAACGGTTATAACACAGTAATATCACACCGCTCCGGTGAAAGTGAGGATACCTTTATTGCTGACCTTGCGGTGGCGGTAAATGCCACTATGATAAAAAGCGGTGCGCCCTGCCGTACTGACCGAGTTGCCAAATATAATCGTCTTCTTGCCATTGAAAGCGCGCTTAGCCAAAGCATTTAAACTTGAATCAGATTTGTAAAAAGTATTAAAATAACCTGCTTTTTGGGTCAAATACTAAACAAAATACCAAAAATTAAGTTTTTTAAAAAAATACTTGATTTTTATGTACAGTTGTGGTATTATATTTTAGCATTTGATTACGCCTGTTCCTTACAGGTGGGGTCAGTGCCGTTAAAAACGACATTGAAGCGGGCGGTCCTCTGTTCTAAAGAAGTATGAACGTCTGAATTAATTAAGGAGGAAATTAAAATGGACCAAATCAAAAATTTAACCGCCGGTCAGCTTAAGGAAAATGCTCCCGAGATTAAAATCGGTTCTACCGTTAAGGTTCACGTAAAGATTCGTGAGGGCGAAAGAGAGCGTATTCAGGTATTTGAAGGTACCGTTATTGCCCGTAATAACAGTGGCATTGCTGAAACCTTTACCGTTCGCCGCGTTTCCTACGGTGTAGGTGTTGAGCGTGTATTCCCCGTTCACTCTCCAAACGTTGACAAGGTTGAGGTTGTACGCGATGGTCGCGTTCGCCGCGCTAAGCTTTACTACCTGCGTGACAGAGTTGGTAAGGCCGCAAAGGTTAAAGAGCAAATTAAATAAGCATTTTAAGGGGACAAAGGCTTGTCCCCTTTTTGCATATTTTACAGTATTTTAAAGGTGGTGTAGGCTATGAACGATGAAAACAAAAAAACAGAAAAATCAGAGTTTTTCTTTGGCGATGATGTTTTTTATTCTACCGAAAAAGTTTCGGGTGAAACTGCGCCTGAAGCAGAAATTAAAGTGGAAGAAAAACCAAAAAAGCAGCCTGCACCCCATTCAAGGATATATCGCCCTAAAAAAAGCTTTTTATATAATCTTTTTGAGTGGCTTGATGTTGTTGTGGCATCAATTGTTGTTGTGGTAATTATTTTTACCTTTGTTTTTAGAATTGTTGCCATTGACGGCAAATCAATGAACAACACCCTTTTTGATGGTGAGCGCGTGGTTATCACCAATATGTTTTATGAGCCCCAAAAGGGTGATATTGTTGTAATTTCACGCAATACCGAAAATGCAGTAAATGCCAACCATTATGATGAGCCAATTATTAAGCGTATAATCGCAACCGAGGGTGACACCGTTGATATTGATTTTGACAACGGCATAGTTTATGTTAACGGCGAAGCCTTAAAAGAGGATTATATTAAAGAGCCCACCACCCGTGAGGGGGATGTTAAGTTCCCACTGGTGGTTAAAGAAAACTGTGTTTTTGTTTTGGGTGACAACCGTAATGAATCGTTAGACAGCCGTTCCACCGAAATCGGCGACAACGGTCTTATTGATGAAAAATACATTTTAGGTCATGCGGTACTTCGTGTACTGCCTTTTGAAAAATTCGGGGGTATTGAGTAATGTGTAATGAAGCAAATGTTATTCAGTGGTTTCCCGGTCATATGGCCAAAACTCGCCGTAAAATTACCGAAAGCTTATCACTTGTAGATGCGGTTGTAGAAATTACAGATGCCAGAATACCTGTCAGCAGCCGCAATCCGGAGCTGGCGGGTATAGTTGTTAATAAACCCCTTATTGTTTTGCTTAATAAGTGTGATATGGCCGACCCAAATGAAACCCAAAAATGGGTTAAAAAATTTGCAGAGCAGGGTATAACCGCCCTTCCTATGGATTGTCGTTCGGGTAAGGGTGTAAACGCTTTTCCTGCCGCAGTAAAGCAACTGCTTAAAGATAAAATTGAGCATAATAAAGCCAAGGGTATGGTGGGTAAATCACTTCGTCTTATGGTGGTTGGTATACCCAATGTCGGCAAATCATCATTTATAAATCGCCTTACCAAATCGGGCAAGGCAAAGGTTGAGGACAGACCGGGCGTTACCCGTTCAAATCAGTGGTTTAAGGTTGATAACGGGCTGGAGCTTTTAGACACCCCCGGTGTTTTATGGCCAAAATTTGATGACCCAAGGGTAGGGCTTAGACTTGCCTGTACGGGCGCCGTTAAGGATACCGTAATGGATATTGAAACTCTGGCGGTTAATTTTATAAGTGAAATTAAAAATCGTTATGGCCATCTTTTAGAGCAAAGATATAAATTCACCCTTGAAAAGGACGCCGATTCATACGATATTTTATGTGAAATAGGTCGCAAACGCGGTATGGTTATTCGCGGTGGCGAAATTGATACTGAACGCGCCGCAGTAATGCTTATGGATGAATATCGCGCAGGCACCATAGGTAAAACAACGCTTGATACAGCCAACGAAATGGGTGAACAAAATGCCTGATTACAGTTATGAAAATGAAGCGGTCGCAGGTGGTTTTAAACTTGTTTGCGGCGTGGATGAAGCGGGTAGGGGCCCTTTAGCAGGTCCTGTATGCGCCGCCGCCGTAATACTGCCTGAAGGCGCCGTTATTGAAGGACTTAATGATTCAAAAAAGCTTAGCGAAAAAAAGCGCGAAGCACTTTTTGATGTAGTTAAGCAAACCGCAATTGCTTGGTCGGTGGCATTTGCAAGTGTTGAAGAAATTGAAGAACATAATATCTTAAATGCAACCTTTATTGCTATGAACAGGGCTATTGACGGACTAAATGTTAAGGCCGATTTTGCACTGATTGATGGCAACCGTATACCTAAAGATATTAAAATACCCTGCCAAACTGTAGTTAAAGGTGATTCACTTTCAATGTCAATTGCCGCCGCATCAATTTTGGCAAAGGTTACCCGTGACAGACTTATGCTGGAACTGGATGAAAAATATCCACAGTACGAATTTAAAAAGCATAAGGGTTATGGCACTGCACTTCATATGGACCTTATTCGTAAATATGGTCCCAGTGACTGCCACAGACCCAGCTTTCTTAAAAAGTTATGAGCGGGGTAAGCAGTTATTCTTTAGGTAGAGCGGGTGAAGCTCTGGCAGCCGACCTGCTTATAAAAAACGGGTATTTTATAGCCGCTAAAAACTACCGTTCACAGTTAGGTGAAATTGATATTATAGCCGAAAACCGCGACACAGTTTTATTTGTTGAGGTTAAACTGCGAAAGGCCAAGGCGGGCTATTTTCCGCGTGAGGCCGTAACGCTAAATAAACGCAGGCGAATATTACACGCCGCCAAGAACTATATATTTCGCAGTCGTACACAACTTCAGCCCCGCTTTGATATTATTGAAATAATAATGAATGAGCGGCAGGATTTAAAGGATGCAGACGTTAATTGGATTCAAAACGCTTTTGGAGTGAGGAGTAATGAATTTATTTGACCTGCATGCCGATACACCGCTGATATTTGAAGATAAAAACAAAAAATCGGCGGTAGATATGCTTAACCACCCCTTTGAAAAGTATATACAAACCTTTGCCGTGTTTATTAGGGAAGATGATAAAAACGGTTATTTAACCTTTAAAAATCGTCTGAATGATATTGAACAGTTTTCGGCAAAAAACAGTATACCCATTGTTACGGATAAACTACATAGCGGTATTTTGCTTTCGGTTGAAAATGCTATCTTTTTAGCCGATGATATAAACCTGATTTATAACCTTTATAATGCATCGGTCAAAATGATTAGCCTTTGTTGGAATAATGATAACCCTTTGGCTTCGGGTGCTAATGGCAGTGGGGGTATAACACCACTTGGTGAAAAGGTTATAGGTTTAATGAATAAGCTTGGTATAGCCCTTGATATTTCACATTTAAGCCATAAAGCCGCTATACAGGGTATTGACCTTGCCAACAAGGTTTTGGCAACCCATAGCAATGTTTTTGATTTGCACCCGCACCCGCGTAACCTTAAGCGCGATGCACTTTTAAAATTAAAGCAAAAGGGCGGCATAGTGGGAATTTGCTTTTATCCGCAGTTTTTGGGCGGCGGGGATGTTTTTTGCCGCATAAAGGCGCAACTTGACTATTTGGTGTCACTTGGTATGCAAAATAATATAAGCATCGGCACCGATTTTGATGGCGCAGATATGGCACCCACGCTTTGCAAAACAAAGCAAATTTATGATTTGTACATATATCTGCAAAATGAAGGGTTTGAAAAACCTTTTTTAGAGCGGATTTTTTATAAAAATGCTATTGATTTTTTTAGTTAAATATGTAAAAATAAAATAGCTTAAAAGTTTTTGGTCTGGAGGCAATTATGAATTACATCAGCACTCGTGATACCGCAGTTAAGGTATCGGCCGCATCTGCAATTGCAAGCGGTATTTCTAAAGAAGGCGGACTTTATGTTCCGGAAAATTTACCAAAGCTTGAAAAGGATGATTTTGCAGCCCTTTGCAAAATGAGTTATCCTGAACGCGCATCCTTTATTCTTGGCAAGTTTTTGGGTGATTTTACTAAGGATGAGGTTGATTATTGCACCAAAGGCGCATATGTAGGCACCTTTGATGATGATAAACCTGCACCCCTTTATAACCTTTATGACGATGTTCAAATTTTAGAATTATGGCATGGCCCAACCTGTGCCTTTAAGGACCTTGCCCTTCAAATATTACCGTTTTTACTTACCACTTCTGCAGGTAAGGTTTCGGGTGGCAAAAAAACCGTTATATTGGTTGCCACTTCGGGTGACACCGGCAAAGCCGCATTAGAGGGCTTTAAGGATGTACCCGGTACCGAAATAATGGTATTTTACCCAAGTGAAGGCGTTAGCCCAATGCAAAAGCTTCAAATGGACACCCAAGAGGGTAAAAATGTTTCGGTTTATGCCATTAAGGGTAATTTTGATGATGCACAGTCGGGTGTTAAGCGCATATTCACCGACCCCGAAATCGGCGAAAAATTAAACCAAAATAATATGCTTTTTTCCAGTGCTAACTCAATTAACTGGGGTAGACTTGCACCGCAAATTGTTTATTATGTTTCATCCTACTGCGATATGTTAAGTGCAGGTAAAGATTTAAAGGATGGCTTTAATGTTGCAGTACCTACCGGCAACTTTGGTAACATACTTGCCGCATATTACGCAAAACAAATGGGTGTTCCTGTTAATAAGCTTATTTGCGCTTCAAACAAAAATAAAGTCCTTTCAGACTTTTTAAACACAGGTGTTTATGACCGCAACCGCGATTTTTACACCACCATTTCACCCTCAATGGATATTTTAATATCCAGCAATTTAGAGCGTATGCTGTTTGAAATTAGCGGACGCAATGCCGCAAAAACTGTTGAGTGGCAAACCGCCCTTAAGCAAAACGGCAAATACACAGTTGATGCCGATGTTAAGGCAAAGCTTGATGAACTTTTCTATGGCGGATACTGTGATGATGAAAAAACCAAGGCAACCATTAAAATGGTTTATGATAAATACGGCTACCTTTGTGATACACACACCGCCGTTGCTATCAGTGTTTATGAAGATTATAAGGCAAAAACAGGCGATGCTTTACCGGTTGTTATTGCTTCAACCGCCAGCCCTTATAAATTTTCAGCCAGCGTGCTTTCTGCATTTGGTAAGGCGCCATCTAATGATGAATTTGAAACGGTTAATCAGTTAAGCGAACTGACAGGTACCGTGCCGCCCACACCCATTAAGGCGCTTCGCGGTAAAGAGGTTAGGTTTAATAACCTTTGCACCCCCGAAACTATGGATGATGCAGTGCTTAAGTATCTTAATATAAAATAAAAAAACGGCGTGCGGTTTTCCGCACGCCTTGCCCATAAGTTAAGGTTAATCTTTAGCCTTAAATGTGTTACAGCAGGTATCGGTGGTACAGTTACAGCTGTGGCAAGGACCAACCTCAATGCAGCCTGCTTCACACGCATCATTTTTTGCGTGGTAAACACAGTTTACAACATTACATTTAATGCCGGAGATTTCGTGTTTGTTTTCCATTTTTTTGCGCTCCTTAAAATATAGTCGGTGGTGTCACCGCTTTTATTATGTGCATTAAATTCAGTTTTAAACATAGCCAAAGCATTCAAACTTGAATCAGCCTTAAAGGGCTGATTTTAGGTGGCTTTAGGCTCATTCGCACACATAGGCCATTGGAGGTGAGCCGATTTTAATGCTTTATACAATTTCAGATTTACACCTTTCATTGTCGACAGATAAGCCAATGAATATTTTTAAAGGGTGGGAAAACCATACCGAAAGAATAAAAAGCAATTGGTTGCGCCTTGTCGGTGATGATGACACTGTTGTTTTACCGGGCGATTTTTCTTGGGGCTTAAAGCTTTCAGAAACGGTTGAAGATTTTAAATTTTTAGAAAATTTGCCGGGCAAAAAAATTCTTTTAAAGGGTAACCACGATTTATGGTGGAGCACCGTAAAAAAGGTTAATGAATTTTTTGAAGAAAATGATATAAAATCGGTTAGCCTTATTTTGAACAATGCCATAAAGGTAGGGGATAAAACAATTTGCGGTACACGCGGTTGGTTTTATGACGAAAGTGAAGATACCAAGGTGCGAAAGCGTGAGGTTATGCGCCTTACCCGTTCACTTGAAATGGCAGAAAGCCTTGGCGGTGAAAAGGTGGTTTTTTTACATTATCCCCCCGTTTACGGCGAATATGTTTGTAATGATATTTTGGATGTTTTAAAGCAGTATAATATTAAAACCGTTTATCACGGGCATATCCACGGCAGTGGTTATAACAGTGCCGTTAGTGAGTATGACGGCATAAAGTTCAATTTAATTTCGGCCGATTGCATAGATTTTACACCCTTTTTGATTGTTTAAATGCAAAAAACATAAAAAATGTAAAAATCTTTAAAAAAATTCAAAAATTTAGTAGAAAAAAATGTTCATATATGGTATATTGTTATGTGAACAATTCTGTGGAGGTTTACACAATGAGTTTAAAAGCAACAAACAAGGTTGATACCAACCGCTATGAGTTAGAAATTGTTATTGACGGTGATTCCTTTAAAAAGGCTATCCAAACCGTTTATAACAGGGAGAAAAAGAACATTTCCGTTCAGGGCTTCCGTAAGGGTAAAGCACCCCTTAGCATTATTGAAAAGTATTATGGCGAAGGCGTATTTTATGAAGATGCACTTAACCTTTTATATGCTGATGCTATTGATGCAGCCGCTAAAGAGGCAGGTCTTACCGTTATTGAAGATGAAATGAAGTTTGACCTCGTTTCAATCGGCAAGGAGGAAGGCGTAGATTTCAAGGTTACCCTTACCACCAAGCCTGAGGTTGAGGTTTCTGAATATAAGGGCCTTGCAGCAGAAAAACTTATCTGCGAAGTTACCGATGATGAAGTAACTGCCGAGCTTGAGCGTATGGCTGACCGCAACTCTCGTATGGTTGAGGTTACCGACCGCGCTGCTGAACTTGGTGACACTACCGTAATTGACTTTGAAGGCTTTGTTGATGGTACCGCTTTTGAAGGCGGCAAGGGTGAAGGTTATTCATTGGGTCTTGGTTCAGGTCAGTTTATCCCCGGCTTTGAAGAGCAAATTGTTGGCCATAAAACTGAGGAGGAATTTGATGTTAATGTTAAATTCCCTGAAGAGTATGGCGCAAAAGAGCTTGCCGGTAAGGATGCTACCTTTAAGGTAAAGCTTCATGAGATTAAAACCAAAGAATTACCTGAAATTGATGATGAGTTTGCTAAAGATGTAAGCGAGTTTGATACCTTAGATGAACTTAAGGCAGACATTAAAGCAAAGGCTTTAGAGCGCAAAGAAAATGCCGCTGCTACTGAAGTTGAAAATCAGCTTATTGACAAGCTTATTGAAGGTCTTAAGGCTGATATTCCTGAGGCTATGTACCGCTCACGCGTTGAGCAAAGCATTAAGGATTTTGATTACCGTTTACAGATGCAGGGTATGAACCTTGAAACCTATATGCAGTACACCGGCGGTAATTTGGATGTTCTTAAAGAAAACTTCCGTCCTCAGGCAGAGCGCACCGTTAAAACCCGCCTCGCTTTAGAAAAGATTGTACAGCTTGAAAAGATTGAAATTTCTGATGAAGACCTTGAAAAAGAGCTTAACATTATGTCTGAAACCTATTCAATGCCTGTTGAGCAGATTAAAGCAGTAGTTCCTACTGAGGATATTGCGGCTGACCTTGCAGTTCAAAAGGCAATGGCATTGGTTAAGGATAACGCAAAGCTTACCGAGGTAAAGGAATTAACCAAAAAGGAAGAGGCTAAAAAGCCTGCCGCTAAAAAGACTACCACCAAAAAGGCAACCGCTACCGGTGAAAAAAAGACCACCGCAGCTAAAAAGCCTGCAGCCAAAAAAACTACTACCACTGCTAAGAAAACCACTACCACTAAAAAAACCACCAAGGCAGAGGATAAGGCTGAATAATTTTTAAGCAAACAAATTTGATTAAAGTGTAATAATACAGCCAATACTTGCATTGTCTGTATTGGTTGATGCCCGATAAGTGCTATCATTTGGTAAGGCTTATCGGGTTGCACTATATTTAAAATAATTTAATTGGAGGTATTTTAAAAATGGACCCTAAAATGAATTTAGTACCTTATGTTGTTGAGCAAACCAGCCGCGGTGAGCGTTCTTATGATATATTCTCCCGCCTGCTTAATGACCGTATAATTATGCTTTATGACCAGGTTGATAATGCCTCGGCAAGTATTATTATTGCACAGCTATTGTTCCTTGAAGGTCAGGACCCCAATAAGGATATTTATTTTTATATCAACAGTCCGGGCGGTTCTGTTTCGGCAGGTATGGCCATTTATGATACCATGCAGTATATTAAGTGTGATGTTAGCACAATTTGTCTTGGTATGGCGGCAAGTATGGGTGCATTTTTGCTTGCAGCAGGCACCAAGGGCAAGCGTATGGCACTGCCCAATAGTGAAATTATGATTCACCAGCCCTTAGGTCAGGCCGAAGGTCAGGCAACCGATATTTTAATCCACGCCAAGCATATTGAAAAAACACGCAATACCTTAAATACCATCCTTTCAGAGCGTACAGGTAGACCTTTAGAGGAAATTCAGCGTGATACCGAGCGTGATAACTTTATGTCGGCTAAAGAGGCTATGGAATACGGCCTTATTGATAAGGTTATTGAAAAAAGATAAAATAAAAAAATAAATAAAACTGCCGCCCTTAGCCAAAGCAATTAAACTTGAACCATCCTTAAAGGGCGGCTTTTAGGCGCCTTTAAGCTCATTAAAGTTTATAGGCGTCATAGATTGGACGGCAATTTGCACTATTTTTATACAGGGGGATTACCCGTGGCAGAAAAAACTAAAAACAATGTTGTATGTTCATTTTGCGGTAAAAATCAGGATGAAGTTATGCAACTTATAGCAGGTCCCGCAGGGGTTTTTATTTGCGACCAATGTGTGGATGTTTGCTATTCGCTTATTGATGCCGAAAATGATGATTTAGCCCTTGGCAACAATAAAAAAGTCGGCAAAGCCAACCTCAAAAAGGGTGATGATATTAAACTTCCCACCCCAAAGGAGCTTAAAGCCAAGCTTGACGAATATGTAGTTGGTCAAGAAAAGGCCAAGAAAACCCTTTCGGTAGCAGTATATAATCATTATAAAAAAATCAATTCATTAAATGATGCTGACAGTGAAGTGGAAATGGCCAAAAGCAATGTACTGCTTCTTGGTCCCACAGGTGTTGGTAAAACACTGCTTGCAACCACCTTGGCAAGGTTTTTGGATGTGCCTATAGCCATTACCGACGCCACCACCTTAACCGAGGCGGGCTATGTTGGTGAGGATGTTGAAAACATCCTTTTAAGGCTTATTCAGGCAGCCGATTATGATATAGAAAAGGCAGAACGCGGCATAATTTATATTGATGAGATTGATAAAATCAGCCGCAAATCTGAAAACACCTCAATAACACGTGATGTTAGCGGTGAGGGTGTTCAGCAGGCACTGCTTAAAATACTTGAGGGCACTGTGGCAAATGTTCCGCCCCAAGGCGGTCGTAAGCACCCCCAACAGGAATTTATTAAAATTGATACCACAAACATACTGTTTATTTGTGCAGGCGCATTTGA
Organism: Clostridia bacterium; assembly: GCA_017382915.1. GTDB lineage: Bacteria > Bacillota > Clostridia > Oscillospirales > Acutalibacteraceae > UMGS1279. The sequence continues at coordinate 12,682 of JAFNZJ010000097.1, forward strand.
CGGTATTGAAAAAATTATTGAATGCAGGGTAGGTAGCGGTAGTTTAGGCTTTGGTGCAGAAATTAAGGCTTCCACCGACCTGGAGCGTGAGGCACTTTTACCCCTTGCAACCCATAAGGATTTGGTGCGCTTTGGTCTTATACCCGAGCTAGTAGGTCGTTTACCGGTTATTTCACCCCTTGAATCGCTGGATGAAGAGTCAATGGTGAAAATTATGACCGAGCCCAAAAACTCTGTTTTAAAGCAGTATGAACAGCTTTTTAATATGGATGGCATTAGACTTACCTTTGAGCCGGAGGCTTTAAAGGCCATTGCAAAGCTTACTGTTGAGCGTAAAACAGGTGCCAGAGGACTTCGTTCAATATTTGAATCAACCCTTATTGATACTATGTATGATTTACCCGGTGATAAAACCGTTTCGGAGGTTATAGTAACCGAAAAATGTGTTTTAGATGGTGCAACACCAAAACTGGTAAAGAAAAAATCATCCAAATCAAAAGAAGTAGCAGAGTAAAATATCAACTACCAAAGTAATTGTAATTAAATTTTATAATTGTAAAAGAGGCATAAATATGAATAACACAGTTTTAAAAATCAGTAAAGAAGTTATTTTTGATACCGTAATTATTGGCGGCGGTTTAGCAGGTTGCGGTGCTGCAATTGCTTCGGCTAGAAATGGCGATAAAACTTTACTGGTTGAAGCAAGTGGCGTTTTGGGTGGACAGGCTACATTAGGTTTGGTAACACCGCTTGATGCCCGCTTTACTAAAAGTGGTAAAAGTTTTGGCGGTATTATGGAAGAAATCTCCGAAAAAACCATTAAACTTACTAAAGAATACTGCTCTTGCGGTGTTGATGGCAAAATTTCCCATATTGCATCTCCACACATTCTTAAATATGTGCTTGTTGATATTGTGGAGGAATCGGGTGCTGATATATATTTTCACACTACGATTTTGTCTGCAAATACTGATGGTGATAACATTACAAGTGTTATTTTAAGCGGAAAATCAGGACTTATTAAGGTTAACGCAAAATGCTTTATTGATGCTACCGGTGATGCGGACCTTGTTTATCTTAGTGGAGCTGAATATGTTTTGGGTAGCGAGCCCGGTGTATTTGAGCAACTTAGTGAGACTGGTCTTAATAAATCCCATTTTAGCGATAATGAGTATAGTGGTTACTCGCATGATGGTCTTATGCAGCCGGTTTCAATTTTTATTCTTATGGGCAATGTTGATGTTGATAAGGCGGTTACATTTAATAATAAAGATTTAAAGTTTGGTGACTTGGGAATTACTAAGGAAAAATTCCTTGAATGGAAATTTGCCAATACTTGCGGTTTTGAAGTTAGCGGCGATTCTATTCCAATGCCGCAGGGTAGGGTACTGGTTACCCGTTCAACCAGACCTGATATAGCCGTAATAAATATGTCACGCGTTGTAGGGGTTGATGGTTCAGATGCCGATGACCTCAACGACGGCGAAATAAAAGCCCAAAAACAAACAATCGCAATTGTAGATTTCCTTAAAACCTTTATTCCCGGCTTTGAAGACAGTTATTATATTCAGTCGGGTGCTACACTTGGTGTTCGCGAAACTCGAAGAATGGTAGGCGAATACGTGCTTTCGGGTATGGAAGCAATAAACTGTAAAGCATTTGATAATCCAATTGCGCGCGGTTCTTACATAATTGATATCCATGACCCAAGCGGTAGGGCTAGGGCAATAGGTGGCGATATCAAGGGCGATTATTACGATATTCCTTATGGTTGTCTTATTTCTAAAACCTATAATAACCTGCTCTCATGCGGTAGATGTATTTCGGTTGACCATATAGCCCATTCAAGTACCCGTATTCAAGGTACATGCATACAAACAGGTCAAGCGGCAGGTACTGCTGCGGCTATTGCTAACGCTAATGGAATTTCTCCAAAGCAACTTGATACAAATGAACTTCATCAGCAACTGCTCAAGGCAGGTATGTATTTATAAAAATTGGTCATATATATTGTAAAATAAAAAACTCCGTATCAAAGATACGGAGTTTTTGCTTTTATTGAGCCTTTGTAACTAACGCTAAATCAATTGTGCCTCCAAATGGTGAAACTACCGGGCAGTTAAACTGTTTGCCATAGGCAAGCCCTTCTAATCGGAAGGCAAGGGGTAAAACTGAAATATTATTAATTATTAATTTTTCGGCATTTGTTGCAGCGCTTATTACCGTTTGACTGCTTGCGTTAGGCGTTATTTTTGCTACTTCATTATCAAATTCGGAGTTTTTAAAGCCATAAATATTATCATTACTGTTTTTAGTAAATTGTTCAAAGAAAACCGCGGGGTCATCGCTTTTGGCGGTTATGGGGGTTAAAGCCAACTGATATTCTCCAATCGCAATGCGGCTTATAAGTGCATCTTCACTGTCGGTTGCGGTTATATTTACCACAGTACCTAAGGATTGTTGCAAATTTTCGGCTATAAGTGCCGCTAAATTTTTAATATCATCATCACCAAAGTATATAAGTTCAATGGCCTTTGGCAGATTTTTATTATCCTTTGCACCCTCAATATAATGGTTGTGTGCCGCGGTTGGGTTATAT
>JAFNZJ010000098.1 GCA_017382915.1 Clostridia bacterium
GAAAAACATGCCCAAGCATACAAAATACACCACAAATAAGTGCGCCATAAATTGGCAAATACAATTCACCGGTGTAGTTTTGTATTAGGTAATTAAATATAATATATTTACCAATATAACAAGCAACAGCGCCCTTTAAGGCATCACAAATAAATGTTAAAATACCCGGCAATGGACCTGCAACGCGCAACACATTTGTCATACCGGCATTACCGCTGCCGTAATTTCTTACATCCTTTTTAGTAAAAACATTGGCAAAAATAACAGCAAAGTTAATACTACCCAATAAGTATGAAAGGATAATTGCCGCAAAAATCAATAAAATATCCATTACTTATCCTCCACAAATGAATTATTCACCCTTAGTATCACCGCGTTCACGAATTACAAAGCGAACAGGAGTACCCTCCAACCCAAAGGTGGAACGAATTTGATTTTCAAGATAACGTTGATATGAAAAATGGAAAAGCTCAGCACGGTTACAAAAGCACACAAATGTTGGTGGTCTGGTAGATGCCTGAGTCATATAATAAATCTTAAGGCGTTTACCTTTATCACTTGGGGGTTGAACGCGTGCAGTGGCCTCGGCCAAGATGTCATTAAGCATACCTGTTGAAATACGCATTGAATTTTGCTCATGCACATATTTTACAAGTTCAAAAAGACGCTCAATTCTCTGACCTGTTTTGGCTGAAATAAAAATAATGGGCGCAAAAGACATAAATGAAAAATCATTCATAAGCTTTTTGCGGTATGAATCCATAGTGGTGCCGTCTTTTTCAACCAAATCCCATTTATTAACGGCGATAATACAGGCTTTGCCCTGCTCTAACGCAAGACCCGCAACCTTTGAATCCTGTTCGGTAAAGCCTTCAGCGGCGTCAAGCATTATTACGCATACATCAGAACGGTCAACCGCCATTTTTGCACGCAAAACGCTATATTTTTCAATTTTATCAATAACCTTACTTTGTCGGCGAAGACCTGCAGTATCAATAAGATTATAAACCTGACCGCCAACCGTAACATTGGTATCAACGGCATCACGGGTGGTACCCGCAACGTTTGATACTATAAGTCTATCCTCACCAAGCACCTTATTAACCAGTGACGACTTACCTGCATTAGGCTTGCCGATAATAGCAACATTTATAATTTCACTTTCATCCTGGTCATCATCCACTTCGGGCAGATGTTCAAAAACGGCATCAAGCAAATCGCCCGTTCCATGACCGTGTGCCGCCGAAACAGGAATTGGGTCACCAAGACCAAGGTTATAAAACTCATAAAATTCGGGTGGAGTGCCACCGACAGAATCGCACTTATTAACACAAAGTACAATTGGCTTGCCCGAGCGCTGAAGCATAGCGGCAATTTCCATATCGGCCGCTAAAACGCCTGCTTTAAGCTCGGTAACAAATACTATAACATTAGCCATATCAATGGCAAGTGCCGCCTGCTGGCGCATTTTTGCCAAAATAATATCATCAGTTTTGGGCTCAATACCACCGGTATCAACCAATGTGATTTCACGGTTTAGCCACTCAGCATCGCCAAAAATTCTATCCCTGGTAACACCTGGGGTATCGTCAACAATTGACATACGCTGACCTATTAACTTGTTAAAAAGTGTTGACTTGCCAACATTTGGGCGTCCAACAACAGCAACTATAGGTTTTGCCATTTTATCACCTATTTCCTAAAAGGGCTGACACAAATTCAAACCCATCATTTTCAGTTATTTTTATTTTAACCCCAAGTTCCTTTTGGACATCGTCAAGGGTTAAATCGTCTAAAAATTTATCCTTTTCATGGCGCAGCATTGATGCTGAAATAAGCAGTTCATCACCGATGTCTTTACCCTTTAAAGCGGCAATAATATCACTGCCCGTTACAAGGCCTGTTACGGTAATATGACCACCAAAAAACTTATTTTTTGCGGCATATACATTACAATATAAATTATGCCATTTTTCGGTTGCTATGTCAACAATATTTTTAATCAAGGGATAGGCCGCTTCACCCGTTACAACCGAAATTTTTCGCGGTGTTTTAAGCTCAAAATCACAGTAATCTTCATTAGTGGCTGTGGTGGCCTCATTTAAAAACAGCGACCACATACCAACACCGTTTTCAAGCTGTAAAAAGTCTTCATAAAAATCTACATCGGGTATTGGTTGATTGGCAAGCAGATAAAATTCATCGGCCGCAAAAACACGGCGTTTGCCGTAGGTGTTTAAGGTATTATTTGAAAATTCATCAATAATATTTAAAACATCGGTTGCGGTTTGCTTATCAAAGGGCTTTATGTCCTCAAGACCGTCGCGGTGTGCGGTTAAACCAACCGGCACTGCGGCTATACTTTTAACCGAATTAAGTGCAGTTAGGTCGGTAAGTGAGCGTTTAAGCTCATCGCCATCATTATACCCTGGGCAAAGCACAAGCTGGCAGTTAATATCAATGCCTGCATCGGCCAATCGATAAAGCACCTTTAAGGCATCACCCGCAAACCTGTTTTTCATCATTTGACAGCGAAGTTCAGGATTAGTGGTGTGTACCGAAATATTGACGGGGCTGATATGCAATTTAATAATGCGCTCAACCTCATGCTCGGTAATATTTGTAAGTGTAATGTAATTACCAAATAAAAATGAAAGGCGCGAATCATCATCCTTAAAATACAGGCTTTCGCGCATACCTTTGGGCAATTGGTCAATAAAGCAAAATATGCATTTATTCTTGCATGAGCGTTGTTTATCTATAAGATAGGTGTCAAAAATAAGACCTAACTCTTCATACTCACTTTTTCTAATGCGGTATGTTTTAAGCTTATTTTCGGTTAAAACCTTAAGCTTTAGCCTTTTATCGTTTTGGTAAAACCTATAGTCTAAAACATCAATAATTTCATTGCCGTTTATTGAAATCAAACTACTGCCCGCAGTAATGCCAGCCCTTTCGGCGACCGAGCCTGCCTCAACATCCTTTATAATAACCGCCACTTAAAACACCACCTTTAAAAATACTGTTAAACAAAAAAATAGAGAAGGACAAAAGACCTTCTCTATAACTTTGGACTGTCTAAAGATTTAAGCGTCAACCTTAACAACTTCACGACCGTCATAACGTCCGCAAGCGGGGCAAAGTCTATGAGGTCTTTTGTACTCACCGCATGAGCACTTTACAAGTGCAGGAGCAGAAAGCTTCCATACGTTTGAACGTCTCTTATCGCGTCTTGCTTTAGATGTTTTTCTCTTCGGTACTGCCATTATTCAGCGCCTCCTTAAATTATATAAAATCAATCTTCTTGGTCTTGCTCTAATAGCTTCGCCAAAACTTCCAGTCGGGGGTCAATGCTTTTAGTAACGCAACCGCAACCACCTTCATTAAGGTTTTTGCCACAGTTAACACAAATACCCTTGCAGTCATCACTGCATAGATGCTTCATAGGTAAAGCCAAAAGTATTTCACTAAAGCAGAGTTCGTACAAATCAAGCTTTTCATCGGGTAAAAGAAGAATTTCATCGTCCTCTTCACCAACTAGTTCACGAACTGCTACCCTATTGATGTTAACTTTAAGTTGCTTTGCGGTGGGCTTACCGCAACGGTCACACGATTTAAAAACCTCAAAATCACAGGTTAAATCAATATGAGTTACATCAGCCTTATTTGAGACCAAGCCGTTAACGCTAACCGGGCTTTGAAAAATAAATTCACCGCCATATTCTTCGGTAGAAAAATCAAGGTTAGTGTTAATTTTTAGTTCACGGTCTCCACCGTTAAAAAAGCCTTTTAATTCAAGAACCATAGGTTCACCCCAATTGTCACAATGATTATTATATAATTTTTATACCACTTTGTCAAGCAAAAAATACTAATTTTAGGCGCATTTATGCTTTTTTTTCATTTTATTCAAAAAACATTAGTTTTTGGGTCTTGGTTTTGTAA
>JAFNZJ010000099.1 GCA_017382915.1 Clostridia bacterium
CCTTTTTTACTTACTTTATCAGGTTTTACCGAATCTCGCACCATAAATTCATTATTGCCAAGGGGCTGAATTTCAAGGTAATCATAAAACTTGGCAATTTCAAGCAATTCATCATCAGGTTTGCCCTGCATAATTGCCTGATAAAGCTCACCCGCTTCACAGGCACTGCCTATTATAAGGCCGTCGCGGTACTTTTCAATTTCACTGCGACGGGTACAGGGCCTTTTATAAAAATCATTAACATGGGCGGTGGAAACAAGCCTGTAAAGATTTTTAAGACCCACTAAATCTTTAACCAATATAATTTGGTGATAGCGTTTAAGGGCTGTTAAATCGGTTTCACCCTTGGTGTCATCAACAAAATAGGCCTCAACACCGTAAATAACCTTAAAGTCGCCACCGTTTTTGCGTATTTTTGAAACGGCTTCAGCCGCGGCGGGGTATGCCTGCACAACACCGTGGTCGGTAATGGCCACAGCCTTATGCCCCCATTTAAAGGCGCGATTTATTATGTCCCCCGCGTGTGATACGGCATCCTTGGTGGACATATTGGTATGGCAATGAAGTTCAACACGCTTATTTTCAGCCTTATCGGCAACATCATAACGGTCAATAACCGCCATACCCTTAACCTTATTTATTACGAAATCTTTTTCCCAGTCATCATAAGCATAATCACCCGCTAAAAGCAGATAGTTGCCATCCACCACAGATGATATTCGTGAAATTTTGTCCTTATCCATAAGCATTTTAACGCTTAATGCGTTGGTGTGGTCGCTTATAGAAAAACTCACCCTGAATTTGTCACCGCGTTTTGTAAGCTCCTGCTTATAGTCGGTAACCTCACCCCAAACATAAAGGGACTGTTCTTCAGGGGCAATGTCAAGCATACGCATTGGCTTTGCGCTATCGGGCAGTCGTCCGTAAAAAACCTTTGGCGAATCTAAAAATACCGGCAGTCCGTCCTCGGGCGGGGCATCGGTACGAACCTTTGAAAAATTAGGCTCACTTACACTTTTTGCCTGCTTTGGCGCCGCACTAAAGGTAGGTGCAGGTGCGGGTGCAGGGGCAGGCGGAATATATTCATCACTTTCGGTTTTACCTGTAAATTTAAGTGAAATAGCAATGCCAAAAAGGTTGCGACACAGCTCGGCAAACTGCTTTTCAAAGCCTGAATCCTTTATAAGCTTTAAACCGCCGCCAAAAAGCTCAACGGTAAGCTCATTGCCGTTAAGATTATAAACAGCATCGTTTAAAAAGCCATTAACCATTGGATTTTTTGTGCGAAGCTCTTCGGTTAAATCTTTAAATATATCGGCGGTAAGCTCGGTATCTTTAAAGGTTATATTAAGGGTTATTTTATTAAGCTTTAATGCCGCTTTTATTTCACTGCCAATACGCGCGCGAATACCCGCAGTAACATATGCCTTAAACTGAACATCAAGCACCATACTACGGCTATTTATATCAACATCGCACCTTTTAACCTCACCCTCGGGCAGTGATGTTAAAAGTTCACCCGATATAACATTTTTAAAAATATTATGTAACAACTGCATTTTAAATTATAACCTTTCAATCTCACTTAAAAGCGCCGACAGAAGCTGTTCCTCCGGCAATTTTTTTATAATTTCACCTTTTTTAAATATTATGCCTTCACCTTTACCGCCTGCAACACCTATATCGGCCTCACGCGCTTCACCGGGGCCGTTTACTACACAACCCATAATGGCAACGGTAATGTCCTTATCACAGCCTGCAAGGGCTTCTTCTGCCTTTTTGGCAAGCCCTACCAAATCAATGGAGGTTCTGCCACAGGTTGGGCAGGATACAAACCTTACTCCACCTTTTTTAAGACCTATTGCACGCAGTAAATCGTTGCCTGCCTGCACTTCGGTTACGGGGTCATCGGTTAATGAAACGCGGATGGTATTGCCTATTCCGCTAAGTAGCAGACCGCCAATACCTGCGGCGGAGCGCAGTGTACCCATACGAATGGTGCCTGCCTCAGTAACGCCTAAATGAAGCGGATAACGGCAAACCTCTGCCGCACCCATATATGTTTTAAACATTGTATCAACATTGGATGATTTAAGTGATAATACAATTTGGTCAAAATCAAACTTTTCTAAAAGCGAAATATGATACATACCGCTTTCGATAAGGGCATCGGGTGTTGGGGCACCGTATTTGCTTAAAATTTGCTTTTCAACCGAGCCCGAGTTAACACCTACCCTAATGGGAATATTTTTTTGCTTGCAAACATCTACAACCTGCTTAACCTTTGTCTCATCACCGATATTACCTGGGTTAATGCGTATTTTATCTATACCGGCATAGGCGCTTTCAATTGCAAGCTTATAATCAAAGTGAATGTCAGCAACAAGCGGTACCGAAACTGCCTGCTTAAGCTTTTCAATAAGGGGTACTGTTTCCATATCGGGCACAGATAGTCTTATAATCTGACAACCCGCCTTTTCTAAAGCTATTGCCTGCTTAATATTGCCTTCAAAATCGTGGGCAGGTTTATTAAGCATTGACTGGACAGAAACATCTGCACCGCCACCTATATAAACGGCATTTTCACCACTGCCGACTCTAACCTTTACAGTATCATTTCTTTTAAACATAATCTTCTCCTAAAACAGCATCCAAATATCCTTTACCATTACAAAGGCCATAAACAAAAGTAATATAAATAAACCTGCGGCGTGTACCCATTTTTCATACTTTACGGGGACAGGTTTGCGGAAAATCATTTCAATTAAAATAAATACCAGCCTACCGCCATCAAGCGCAGGAATGGGAAGCAAATTAAAAATACCCAAATTTATGGTGATAAGGGCTATCATTGGCAGTAAATCAAAAATGCCTGTTTTTGCCGCCTCACCAAGGGCGACGGTAACACCGACCGGACCGGAAATTTCACTCATCCCGTACCTGCCGCCTATTAAATCAACCAATGTGTAAATCACCGTTTGACTGTAAGAAAGGGCGGTTTTGCCCGTTTGGGTAATATAACTGCCAAAGGTTTTTTGTTCGGGGTAAACCTTAAAATCAAGGGTTATTATATTATACTTTTTGCCGTTTAAATCATAAAGCTCGGTGGCAAACGGTACATTAGTAAGCCGGACCTTTTCGCCGTTTCTTATAACGGTCATATTTATTTTACCGTCATCAACGGCGGTAAAATTATAGGCAAGGTCATTTACTGTGTAAATATTTCTTCCTTCAATTTCAATAATTTCATCATCAAGCTGAAGTCCGCCTGCCGAATTACTGGTTGCGGTGTCGGCAAAATAGGCAACCTTGGTGGTGGCAAACTGCGTCTGAGGAATAAAAGAAACGGCAATTAAAACAACACCAAAAATAAGGTTAAAAACGGCACCCATTACAACAATTAAAAAGCGGCGCCACGCGGCCTTATTACAAAAGGCCCTTTCATCGGTGCTGGTTTCATCCTCACCCTCCATAGCGCAAAAACCGCCAAGCGGTACAAGTCTTAAGCTATACTCGGTCTCTTTACCCTTTTTGCGAAAAATGGTAGGGCCAAAGCCCACTGCAAACTCATTAACCCTTACACCCAAGGTTTTGGCGGCAATAAAATGACCAAACTCATGAATAATAATTAAAAACAAAAATGCCGCTATTGCAACAAGGTATGGCCATACACTATTTAAAAATGAAACTATTGACTGCCACATTTGTTACGCCCCCCGGTGTTTGGTTAAATAAAATAATCGTAATTATAGATAAGATAAAACTGCCTCACGGGCAAGTCGGTCGGCCTCAAAAACATCATCTAACGTAAAGCTTTTTAGATTAACTGCCTGTTCGGTAGCGCGGGCCACAAACTCACCAATTTGTAAAAATGAAATTTTTTCTTTAAGGAAAAGTTCAACCGCCATTTCATTAGCGCCGTTGGCCGCGGTTGGGTATAAACCGCCCTTATTTATTGCGTCAATACAGGTTGCAAGGCAAAGGAAGGTATCTGTATCGGGCTTTTCAAAGGTTAGGGTGTGTACATCAGTTAAAGAAAGCTTAGGTGCCACACTTGGCATACGATTTGGGTAGGTTAAGGCAAACTGAATTGGTATTGCCATATCGGGTGTGCCAAGCTGACCTATAACTGCGCCATCTTCAAGCTCAATAGCGGAATGAAGTATGCTTTGCCTATGCACCAAAACCTCAATATTTTTAGGGCTTACGCCAAACAAATGCACCGCCTCAATAACCTCAAGGCCCTTATTCATAAGGGTTGCGCTATCAATGGTAATTTTTTGACCCATTGCCCAGTTGGGATGCTTTAAAGCATCGGCAGGGGTGATGTTTTTAAGCTCATCACGGGTTTTGCCAAAAAACGGACCGCCCGATGCAGTAAGCAAAATTTTATAAGGGTTGCCGTCGGGCACGCCCATAAGTGACTGGAATATTGCAGAATGTTCACTGTCAACCGGCAATATCTTAACACCTTTTTTGGCGGCGGCGGACATAACCAAATCGCCGCCCGTTACCAAGGTTTCTTTATTAGCAAGAGCAATATTATGCCCCGCATCAATTGCGGTTAAGGTGGGCTTTAAGCCGGCTATACCAACAATGGCGTTAAGTACAATATCGGTATCCATTGCAGCTGCTTCATTAACCGCTTCTGCCCCACCGCAAACCTTAACAGATGTGTCTTTAAGGCGAAGTTTTAATTCCGCGGCAGCAGATTCATTCATAACGGCTAAAAGCTCAGGCTTCCACTCACGCGCCTGAGCCTCTAAAAGATTTATATTTTTTCCGCCTGCCGCCAAGGCCGAAATGCCCCAGCCAAGCTTTTTGGCTACCGTTAGGCTTTGGGTACCTATGGAGCCTGTTGAACCTAAAACAGTTAGTTTTTTCATAATAATTAGTATTCCTATTTTTTAAAAAATATTTCTATTTAATAAGCTGAATATAATTCAAAACTATCATAAAAAAGGGTGAAATCATTAAAATACTGTCAAAGCGGTCAAGTATACCGCCGTGACCGGGTATAAGCTTTCCAAAATCTTTGATTTCACACTTGCGCTTTATAAGCGATGCCGAAAGGTCGCCCATAACACCCAAAACAACAAATAAAGGCGTTAAAATAAGGGTGTATAAAATCTCTACATCATAGCCATAAGCGTTTTTAAAAAGTATGCCTAAAAGCAGGGTGAAAAGCAGGCTAAAGAACATACCGCCTGCAAAACCCTCCCAGGTTTTTTTGGGGCTTATTACCTTTGCCATTTTATGCTTACCCATAAGCACACCCGTAAAGTATGCGCCGGTATCAGAAATTGCTGACCAACAAAGCACTAAAAGTAAATGGAAAATACCCATTTTGCCATTTTGAATTATAAAGCAAAGGCTACCAAAAGCAAAAGAAATAACTATTGGCAGGCAAATAGCCGATACCACCGCCGCCATATTAAGACCGCTGTGGAATTTTAATGTTAAGGCAAATATAATGCCTGCATAAACAGTAAAAATAACACCAAGCGGAATATTTATATAGCCCTGCAGTGCAAACGGCACCAAAACGGCAGGCAACATACCTGCGGCTACAATGATTTTATTTTTACAAATGCCGGTTGCCCAAAGCACCTCATAAACGGATACCGCACCCGCCAAGGCAATAAAGCCAACCAAAATAACGGGCAAATATATTTGTGCGGTTAAAATGGCGGCAACAACCAAAACAATAAGTGCGCCTGAAATAACTCTTGTCTTCATAACCTAAACTCCTCCAAAGCGGCGGTTTCTTTTGCAGTAATCATCAATAGCCTGTTCTAAATGCTTGGGTTTAAAATCGGGCCAAAGAATGTCAGAAAACCAAAACTCTGCATAGGCGCTTTGCCAAATTAAATAGTTAGAAAGCCTATACTCACCACTTGGGCGAATTATAAAATCGGGGTCGGGTTGACCCTTGGTATAAAGGGCGTTTGAAACAGTTTCTTCGGTAATATCATCCACCGACATTTCACCCTTTATAATACTGTTTGCCAAATCTTTAAAGGCAAAAACAAGCTCATCCCTGCCGCCGTAATTAAGGGCAATGTTAAGGTGAAGCCCTGTGGCATCCTTTGAATTTTCCTCGGCATCGGCAATAAGGTCTTTAATATCATCGGGCAATACGGCTATGTTGCCAATAAATTTAACCTTTATGTTTTCATCCTTAAAGTTTTTTGCATCCTTTAAATAGTCGCGCAAAATATTCATAATATTTTCCACCTCATCGGCGGGACGCTTCCAATTTTCGGTTGAAAAGGCATAAACCGTTAAATATTCAAGCCCAATTTTATTTGAGTAGCGGGCAATATCTTTAAAGTTTTTTGAACCTGCTGAATGCCCTGCCGAGCGCGGTAAAGCGCGCTTTTTAGCCCAGCGGCCGTTACCATCCATAATAATTGCTATGTGGCGCGGCATTATGCGGGGGGCATTTTTGTTTTTACCTTTTAAAAACATACTAAATTCACCCTTTTGAAAAGCCCATCGGCAACCCTACCGATGGGCAACAAAAACTTTTTTAGTTTTAAATTAGATTTCTAAAATCTCTTTTTCCTTTGCGGCAGAAAGGTCATCTGCTTCCTTACAGAATTTATCGGTAAGGGTTTGGATTTTCTTTTCTGCATTTGAAAGGTCATCTTCAGTAATTTCGTTGTTCTTTTTCATTGCCTTTGCCTTTTCAATGGCATCACGGCGAATTGAACGAACGGCAACCTTACAGTCTTCACCAAGCTTGCGAATATCTTTGACTAAATCGCGGCGGCGCTCCTCAGTAAGGGGTGGGAAGGTAAGGCGAATAATTTTACCGTCATTTTGGGGATTGATACCAAGATCAGATGTTTGAATAGCCTTTTCAATTTCCTTTAAGCTTGAAGCATCCCAAGGCTGAATTTGAAGGGTTCTGCCTTCGGGAACGGAGACAGCAGCCATTTGCTGAATTGGTGTTGGGGTGCCATAATAATCAACCAAAATTTTATCTAAAACTGCGGGATTAGCACGACCTGCACGAATAGCTTTAAACTCACGGTCAAGTGATGCTAAGGATTTATCCATTTTTTCTTCGGTTTTTGCAAGTAATTCTTTCATAAACTATATCTCCTTAAAAATTATTCAACAATTGTGCCGTTATGGTCACCCAAAACTGCTTTTCTGATATTATCAGGCTCATCAAGGTTAAATACCATAATTTTTATGTCATTATCCATACAAAGTGATGCGGCGGTGCTGTCCATAACATGAAGACCTTTGCTAAGCACCTCCATAAATGAAAGCTTATCATACTTTTTAGCGTCGGGATTCTTTTTAGGGTCACTGTCATAAACGCCGTCAACATTGGTTGCTTTGAAAATAACATCTGCATCAATTTCGGCAGCGCGAAGTGCTGCGCCTGTATCGGTTGAGAAGAAGGGGTTACCTGTACCGCAACCAAAAATAACAATTCTGCCCTTTTCCATATGGCGAACTGCCTTATTGCGGATGTAAGGCTCTGCTATTTTAATCATTTCAATACCCGTTTGAACACGAACAGGTGCGCCAAGCTGCTCTAAAGCATCTGCCAAGGCCAAGGAATTTATAACGGTGGCAAGCATACCCATATGGTCGGCACGGGTACGGTCCATTTTGCCGCTTGAACGACCGCGCCAGAAATTGCCGCCGCCAACAACAATGGCAATTTCAACACCAAGGTCATAAGTTTCTTTAATGCTTTTGCAAATTTCAAGCACCTTATCAAAATCAAGACCGTGGCCAATATCACCCGAAAGGGCCTCACCGCTAAGCTTAATTAAAACTCTTTTATAGATTGGTTTCATAGCAAATCCCCATTTAATAATTATTAAAATTACAGCTTAAAATTACTATATTTTAAACTATATATTATTGTACAATAAACAGCATAAAATGTCAATTGCAAAATGGCATATCTTTACCCTTTCTTTAAACAAAAAAGCACCTAACGGAGAGTTCAGTTAGGTGCTTAATTTTTTAAAGAGAAATAGAGTCTGCCATACGGTAGGCATCAACATCAAAATCCTTTTTCATTTGAAGTGCTTCATAAATATCGCGGTTTATAATTTCGCTTTTAGAATAGCAAATAACACGGTTGCCAATACCATTTTTAAGAAGTTCAACAGCGGCATTACCCATATAGCTTGCCATTACGCGGTCGCGTACGGTGGGATTACCACCACGCTGAACATGACCTAAGATGGTTGCGCGTGATTCAACGCCGGTTGTAGCCTCAATTTCTTTGGCAATATCGGTAACGGGCTTTTCATAGCCTTCAGCAACAACAACGATAAAGTGTTTTTTGCCTGTTTTACGGGTTGCTTCAATCTTTTTGCAAACCGATGATACATCACAAGGAATTTCGGGTACCATAATTGCAATTGAGCCAACTGCAACACCAACCTGAAGTGCCAAGTGACCTGCGTGCCTTCCCATAACCTCAACAACACTGCACCTTTCGTGTGACTGTGTAGTATCACGAAGACGGTCAACCATTTCCATAGCGGTGTTCATAGCGGTATCAAAGCCTATGGTGTATTCGGTTGAAGCAATGTCATTATCAATTGTGCCGGGAACACCAACACAAGGGATTCCGCGAATTGACAAATCTCTGGCGCCACGGAATGAACCGTCACCGCCAATAACAACTATGCCCTCAATACCGAATTTCTTACAGTTATCAACGGCTTTTTGAATACCTTCTTCGGTTTTAAATTCAGGGCAACGCGCGGTGTATAACGCAGTTCCGCCTCTGTGAATAATCTCCGAAACGGAGCGAATATCCATAGGGGTAATATCGCCATTGATAAGACCGTTATAGCCGTGGCGAATACCAATAACATTCATACCTAAAGAAATAGCGGAACGAACCACGGCACGTACAGCCGCATTCATACCCGGTGCGTCACCGCCACTTGTTAATACGCCAATTGTTTTCATTTTGCATAAACCTCCAAACGGGGTGGTACACCCCATATCGCTATCCTGATTATTCTAGCACATTTAATAAAATTTTTCAACAGATTTTACGTTTTTATCGCCTAAAAATTCGCAAATTTTTTGCCATTTGGCGGAATTTTTCTTAAAATTCGCAAATTTTGTTGATTTATAACGCTTTTGGGTATCCTCACAGTAAATTATTACCTCTGCCCCAACGGTGTCAAGCATACTGTTAATTTTATTCATAACACCGTTGTCAAATGTGGGAATTCTAAGGTAAAGCTTTGAATAATCTGCCCCCTGTTTTGCCTCAAAAACCTTTGCAGGTTCAATGCTTTCACAAACAATTTCGCTTGGGCGGTCCTCGGTCTCACTTACCTTGCCGACAATATGAACCACCTGCCCCGGTGTAATCAGGCTGCGGGCGGTAAGATAAAGCTTTGGAAAAACGGTAGCATTTATTGAGTCATACATATCCTCCACATTTATAAAGGCCATTAAATCGCCTTTTTTGGTGGATTTGGTTTTGACCTCATTTATAAGTGCCACAAGTGATACCTTTTCACCATCGCGGACATCGTGCTCTAATATTTTTTTACTGCTTACGGCATTTACTGCCTGAATAAAGCCTTCATATTCATTTAAGGGGTGACCCGAAAGGTAAAGTCCTGTTGATTCCTTTTCAAGGGCAAGCATATCCCTTTTAGGCATTTCATCCACACTAGGAATAATGTGGCTTATATCAGGCCCTGCGCTAATATCATCCAGCTCATCAAAAAGGGACATTTGGCCACCCGCACTGCGCTCAGCCTCCTGTTCGGCGGCATTTACTATAAGGTCAAGTCCCTGTAGCATTTGCCTGCGGTTAAGACCAAATGAATCCATTGAGCCACTTTTAATAAGGCCTTCAAGGGCGCGGCGGTTAAAATCCTTACCTATCATTCTAAGGCAAAAATCATAAATGCCGTCAAACCTTTTTTCTGTACGCAGTTCAATCATTTTATTTATTATTCCCACGCCAAGGTTTTTTATGGCAAGCAAACCAAAACGGATATTATCCCCCGAAACGGTAAAGTTAAGGTCACTTTCATTAACATCGGGTGGAAGAATTTTAATGCCAAGGCGGGCACATTCTGCGCTGTACTGTGTAACCTTGCCGCCAAATGCCAAAACGCTTGAAAGCAACGCCGCCATATATTCCTTTGGGTAGTGGCATTTAAGGTATGCCGTTTGATAGGCAACAACAGTGTATGCCGCCGCGTGTGATTTATTAAATGCGTATGAGCTAAAAAGCGCTACATTATCATAAATTTCTTCAGCAACCTCTTTGGGCACTCCCCTAGCTATTGCGCCATCACAAAGGATTGTTCCATCCTCTGCCTTTTCACCGTACAAAAAGGTTTCCCGTTCTTTTTTCATAACATCGTGCTTTTTCTTTGACATGGCACGACGCACTATATCTGCCCTACCAAGTGAATAGCCTGCAAGACTTCTGAAAATTTGCATAACCTGTTCTTGGTATACAATACAGCCGTAGGTTATATCTAATATTGGCTTTAAGGCTTCGGTTTTATATACAATTTTATCGGGGTTATGGCGGTTATAAATGTAGGTTGGAATTGATTTTCTGGGTCCGGGTCTATAAAGTGATAAAATTGCCGTTAAATCTTCTAAATTTTCAGGACCAAATGAGCGCAAAACATTTTTCATACCCTCTGATTCAAACTGAAAAACACCCTCAGTGTAGCCGTTAGCCATCATTTTAATTGTATCTGAATCATTAAAGGGTATATTTTCAATATCAAAATCGGGGGTATGGCGATTTATCATTTTTTGGGCATCAGAAATAACGGTAAGGTTTCTTAGCCCCAAAAAGTCCATTTTAAGTAGTCCAAGCTCTTCAAGCTCGGTCATGGTAAACTGTGTAACCACCGACTCATCATTAAGGGCAAGCGGCACATACTCACTTACCGCGCGGTCGGCAATAACAACACCCGCCGCGTGGGTGGATGCGTGACGCGGCATACCCTCAATCTTTTTGGACATATCAATAAGGTTTTTTGTATCCTCATCACTGTCATAAAGGGTTTTAAGGTCGGTGGACTGCGCCATTGCCTTTTCAATGGTTATACCAAGCTCATTAGGTATAAGCTTGGCCACCCTATCAACGGCATTATAGGCAAGGCCCATAACCCTGCCGACATCACGAACTGCGGCACGGGCTGCCATAGTACCAAAGGTTACAATTTGGGCAACATGGTCACTGCCGTATTTTGAAATGACATAATCAATTACCTCCTGCCGCCTGACATAGCAGAAGTCAACATCAAAGTCGGGCATTGAAACGCGTTCAGGGTTTAAAAAGCGTTCAAACAAAAGGCCGTATTTAATGGGGTCAATACCGGTTATACCAATACAGTATGCAACTATACTACCCGCACCCGAGCCCCTACCTGGACCAACCGGAATGCCGTGGTTTTTAGCATAGGCTACATAGTCCTGAACTATTAAAAAGTAATCAACAAAGCCCATTTTATCAATTACCGAAAGCTCATACTCAAGGCGGTCAATAACGTCATCTTTGGGGGTTGGACCGTAATATTTATAAAGACCTTTATAGCTCATTTGTTTTAAATATTCCAAATGATTTTGGTCGCCTATATCAAAAACGGGTAGCTTAAGCTTATGAAATTCAAAGTCTAAATTGCACCTTTCGGCAATTTTTACGGTGTTTTCCAAAGCAGATGGGGTATCGGCAAAAAGGTCGGCCATTTGGCTGGTACTTTTAAGGTAAAATTCCTCGGTCTCAAAGGACATAAGGTCCTCATCACCAAGCTTTTTACCCGTACCAATAGCCAGCAAAACATTTTGCATATTGCTGTCGTCCCGCTCAACATAATGGACATCATTGGTGCAAACAAGGGGTATACCGGTTTCAAAGGATATTTTTTTAAGACCGTTATTAACCGTCATTTGCTCCTTAATGCCGTGGTTTTGAAGTTCTAAATAAAAGTTTTCTGCACCAAAAATATCCCTATATTCGGTGGCAACCTTTTTTGCCTTTTCATAATCGCCGTATAAAAGGGCGGTGGGTATTTCACCTGCAAGGCAGGCCGAAAGGCATATTAACCCTTCACTGTTTGCTTTAAGTAGGTCTTTATCAACTCTGGGTCTAGTATAAAAGCCTTCAGTAAAGCCTAGGGAGACCATTTTTATAAGGTTTTCATAACCCTTTTGGTTTTTACAAAGCAAAATTAAATGGTGATAGTTTTGGTCATTTATCTTGCGCTTTTCAAAGCGTGATTCGGGTGCAACATAAACTTCACAGCCTATTATTGGTTTAATACCGGCCGCCTTGGCTTTTTTATAAAATTCCATTACACCGTACATTACGCCGTGGTCGGTTATGGCTACCGCCTTTTGACCTGCCGCCTTAACGGCATCAAAAAGCCTGTCAATACGGCAGGCGCCGTCTAAAAGGCTATACTCGGTATGAAGGTGAAGATGAACAAAATCCATATTTAGTTGCCCCCTTTCGGTTAAAATTTTAAAATGCTAATCAAGCGCCTTTGCTAAAGTTACAAGGCGGTTTAGTCTGTGGTTAAGACCTGATTTAGTTATGTTACCGCCCGCAATTTCAACAAGCTCTTTAAGGGTTGCCTCAGGATTATTTTGCCTAAGGTTAGCCGCAAATTGCAGTTCATCAGAAAGCTTATTAAATGCCCCTGCCGCCTTTAACTTTGCAATAGCATTATTTTGCGTAACTGCCGCATTAACCGTTTTTGAAATGTTTGCCATTTCACAGTTGCTTATACGGTTATAGCGGTTACGCATATCCTTATAAACCTTAATACCCGCAAGCTCCAGAGTATGATTGGTTGCCTGAATTGTGGTAAGAAGGTCTTCAATATTTTCACTTTCTTTAAAATAGATAATTGAGGTTTTACCTCTGGTAGTGATTTTGGGGTTAAGACCCATTTCACATAGAAGTTCAAAAAACTCCTTTGCCAAAGCCCCGTCCTTTACGGGAAATTCAGCATGGTAATCTTTATTGGGGTCACTTACATTGCCTGTGGCAAGAAAAGCACCCCTTACAAATGATGCTTTGCAACAGTCATCTTCAATATTCTGGTGCTTTATAAGGGTATCACCCTTTTCAAAGCCAAAATAACCCAAAGCATTTAAAATATCCTCACGCTTTTTTGCATCGGTCACCGAAACGGTAAAATAATCCCTTTTAGTGCCGCCGCCTAAAATATCCGGCTGTACCGAATAGCACTGGCGTAGCAGGTGGCAAAGCCTTTCAACCACCTCTTCATTTTCGGTTACCAAGGTTATTTTATTTTTAGAAAAAGCCCTACCAAACAGTAAAATACCATAACATTCGGAAATTTTACAGCAGGTGGGCGTTTCAATTTTGCAAAGCTCGCTTTTAATGTCAGAGGTGAATGACACTTTATTTTACACTCCCCTTTTGTGAAGTTTAAAAATCTATCTGCCTATAAATTCCACCTCAGGCTCAAGCCTGATGCTTGTTTCTAAAAATACTTTTTCTGAAACCGCTTCAATAACGCGTTTAACATCTGATGCGGTTGCGCCGCCCATATTAACAACAAAGCCTGCGTGCTTTTCACTAACTGCGGCACCGCCAATAGTAAAGCCCTTTAGACCGCACCTTTCAATAAGGGTGCCTGCAAAATTACCTGTGGGGCGTTTAAAGGTGCTGCCCGCACTTGGAAATTCTAATGGTTGCTTTGACTTGCGCCTTGCCATAAGCTCATCCATACGGGCGCGAATATCCTCTTTAACGCCTAAATTAAGTCTGAATTTTGCCGATGTTATAACGCGGTTTTTCTTTTCCTTAAAAATGCTGGTGCGGTAGCCAAGCTTTAATTTATCGGCAGTCAGGGTTTCAAATCGGCCGTCACGGGTAACACACCTGCATTCAGTAATAACATTAGAAATTTCTGAATCATAAGCACCTGCATTCATATAAACTGCGCCACCAACAAGACCGGGTATGCCCCAAGCAAACTCCAACCCTGTTAAGGAGTTTTCAAGCGCAAAACTGCAAAGCATTGAAAGCTTCATACCGCTGCCGCAGACAATTTCATTGGTGTCGCCAAGCGAAGCATCTGACAGTCCGCCCGAAATATGAATAACAACACCCTCCACACCAAGGTCAGAAACAAGCAGATTACTGCCGTTACCCAAAATGTGAATAGGATATTCTTTTTCATTACAAAAGGCAACTACCTTTGATACCATTTCTTCGGTGGCGGGCTGCACAAAAATATCAGCAGGTCCACCAATTTTAAATGTGGTGTGTGAAGCCATAGGCTCATTTTCACGGTAGGAACAGCCTTCACGCTCTAAAAAATCTTTAAGCAGACTATAATCCACAAAGCAACACTCCCAGGTTATCTGTAAAGTTTATGAATATATGCGGCACCTATAATACCTGCATCGTTGCCAAGCTTGGCAATTTTAATTTGGGTTTGGCGTTCAACATTTTTTGCAAAATTATGCTTTTCTGCCGCCTTTTGAATAGGTTTAAGCAAGGTATCACCCTCTTTTGAAATGCCGCCACCAATACACAGTACTTCAGGTTGGAATATATTGATAACATTAACTATACCGTATGAAAGATATTTTTCATAATCACGAACAACGGCAGTTGCAACTTCATCACCTGCGCGCATACCATCATAAGCGGTGCGACCGCTAACATTGTTAATATCACCATCACACATTTGCCACATAGCGGTGTCTTTATTATCCTTCATGGCATCTTTGGTAAGATTTATAAGACCCGTTGCAGATGCATAGGTTTCTAAGCAACCATTACGACCACAGGTACAGGGCTTACCATCAACAACTATTACGGTGTGACCAAGCTCACCACCTGCAAGGTTGGAGCCTGAAAAAAGCTTGCCGTCAATAATAATTCCGCTGCCAACACCTGTGCCTAAAGTAATGGCTACCATATTTTTAGTACCAACACCTGCACCGGCTAAAAATTCACCGTATGCAGCGGCAGATGCATCATTTTCTAAAAATACATCCCTGCCAAGACGCTCTTTAAGCATTGCGCCCATAGGCACATTGTTAAATCTCAAATTGTTTGAAGTGGCTATCATA
>JAFNZJ010000100.1 GCA_017382915.1 Clostridia bacterium
CTTTTTTAAAATTTTAGAAAAAGAAATTTAGGTTAAATAACATAAAGGGCGGTCTGAATTGACCGCCCTTTTATTATACCATTTATTAAGGTTTTTTACAAGTTTTAAAGCTGTTTAATGCCCTTTTTCTTCCAACCGCCAATACGGTAGAATATTGCGGTAAGGATAGCACCCATTACCCATGAGCAAAGCAGTGAAATTTGTATACATTCCTTACGACCAATGGGTAATTCAGGTGTGGTGGTAAGGTATGATATACCGTAAGCCAACGGAACACGAACTATTACGGTGGTTATAAGTGAAATCCACATAGGGGTTAAGGTATCACCCGCGCCACGCATAATACCCGAAAGGCTTTGGGTAACCGCCATTGCTATATAGCCTACCGCCAAAATCATCATAAGGCTGCTGGCAAGCTCTACCAGTTCGGTAGTTTCGGTAAATACGCCCATAAGGTATTTGCCAAAAAACAATATTGCCGTTGTAATTATTGTAGAACAGGCAACCGCCATTAACATACCCTGCTTGGCGCCCTTAATTACCCTGTCATAACGGCCTGCGCCAACATTTTGACCCGCATAGGTTGTAAGTGCCATACCGAATGAGAAGTTGGGCATCATGGCAAAGCCATCAACACGCATTATTATTACATTGGCAGCAATAAACTGTTCACCAAACTGGTTGGTAAGTGCCTGTACGGTTATCATCGCTGATGAAATTATAGCCTGTGTAAGACCTGATGGCAAACCAAGCTTTATAAGGGTTTTAATATAGTGTGATTTTGGTTTTAAATACTTTGCGCCAAAATCAAAATGCTGCTTCATGCGGGCAAGTTTAATAAGGCAAAGAATTGATGAAATAAACTGTGCTATAACCGTGGCAAGTGCAACGCCCGCAACATCCATTTTAAAGCCTGCAACAAACCAAATATCTAAAACAATGTTTATTGCGGTGGCTATAAGCAGATATACAAGTGCCGATACCGAATCGCCAAGTCCACGCAAAATACCGCTTAAAATATTATAGTAAGCCATACCTGCAATACCTATAAGCGAAATCATAAGGTACTCATAACACCACTGAAGTATTTCAGGCGGGGTATTAAGAAAAACCAGTATCTGCCTTATAAAAGGTGCCGCTATTAAAATAAGCGCCACCGAGGCTACGGCGGTTGCGGTTAAGCAGTTGCCTATTGTATAAGACAAAGCCTTGCGGTTTTTTGCGCCAAAATACTGTGCAACCATAACGCTGGCACCTGCCGAAATACCAATAAAAAGCACCAGCAACATATTAAGTATTGGCAGTGCACTGCCTACTGCGGCAATACAGTCATCACCGTTAGATGCATAGTTACCAACCACTATGGTATCAACCGTGCTGTAAAGCTGTTGGGCAATGTTGCCTATTAGCATTGGCAGGGTGAATTTAACAATCTGTTTCCACGGGGTGCCAACCGTCATATCAATATTAGAGGTTAAGCCTTTAGCCAAATTTTATTCATCCTCAATTCTTTTAAAAAATCAACCTAATAATTATAGCATAACTATATATCATTAACAAGTATAAATTTACAATAATCTAAGTCCTTTTGGGTACCTGTTGGTGAGCCTTTGACCCGAGCATTTACCAAATCCAAGCGGTGCGCCCAAAACGGTAACGGCTGTATAACCGCTTTGACCCGAATGCTCAATTTCCTCGCCCTTTAAAAACCTGATAAGGCGGTTATCGGTAAGGGTTAAATCAAGTCTTCTTTTTGGGGACATACCCTCTGCCGCAAAAAGTGCGTGGGCGGGCTCAAGCCTGTTTTTGCGTATTTCACCGATAAGCAGACCTTGGCGTAAAACATCGCCCTTGATTTCAGGCATTATATCCTGCGCTAAATAAACAAGGTTATTCTTTTCATATAAAATGCCATTAAGGGTATTATCAAAATTATCATTTAAAAAGTCTATAACAATTTTTTTGTTTTGGGGCGATATACTTTCAACCATTAGCGGTACACTGCAAAAGGCATCATCGCACCTTTTAAAGCTTGCGACAAAGTGACCCTCACCGCCGTCGGTGGGCAGTATTCTGCGGACAGAATTATCAATTGCTTCATCACCCGAAAGACCGCTACTGCCAAAGGTGGGCTCAATTTTTTCTAATCTAAAGTTTGAAAATTCCTTTAAAAACCATTTAACATTATTTTCATTTTCATCCAAATTAAGGGTGCAGGTGCTGTAAACCAATCTGCCACCTGTTTTAACCGCCTTTGCAGCACTTTTTAAAATTTCCCTTTGAAGGGCGGCGCAATCATTAACAAGCTCCTCGCTCCACTGCTTTTCAACCTGCTCATTATGGCGCCACATACCCTCACCCGAACAGGGGGCATCAACCAATACAGTATCAAAAAAGCCTTCTAAGCTTTGGCACAAATAATCTGCCGAAAGTGATGATATAACGGCATTTTTAATACCCATACGCTCAATATTTGAAAGCAGGGCTAAGGCACGCTTTCTTACATACTCATTTGACCAAATAAGACCTTCACCGCAAAGTGCCGCCGCTATGCCGGTTGATTTTCCGCCCGGTGCGGCGCAAAGGTCTAATATTTTTTGACCCGGTTTTGCATCCACCACAGTTATTACCGAGCTTGCCGAAGGCTCCTGCACGTAGAAGGCGCCTGCATGGTGCAAAGCTGAATTGCCAATACCTTCAAAATCTTTTGGTATGTAATATGAATTTTTAAAAAATGGTGTTTGCTCCAGTTTAAAATCAAATCCCGACTGAACGGTGTCAAGGTTGCTTTTAAGGGGATTTATTCTTATGCCTCTAAAGGGCCTTTGCAGATAAAGTTCATTAAACTGCGTATCACTTAAATTAAGCAGTGACATAGTTTTACTTTTAAAAAGACTATTCACTTAAATCATCCCCTTTTTTGAATATTTAAAGCCCTTGCGGTAAAAAATAACCGTGAAGGGTGGTGAACCAAATGGATCAGAACCAAAACAAAAACAATCAGCAGCAAAACAAAAACAACCAGAATAATAACCAGAACAAAAACAACCAGAATAATCAAAATAAAAACGAGCAAAACAAGAAAAACGACTAATTACCGCATAAATAACGGTTGGGTAACCCCAGCCGTTATTTTTTTAGTTTTGCTCAAAACCACGACCGAATATTCCACCCGTTAGGGTAACCACAGTAAATGCGTTGGGGTCGGTGTTTTTTATTACCGAAATTGCACGATTAACCTCTGTTTGGCGCACCGCACAAAGCAGGGTTTGATTTTCGGTAAGTGCAAAGCCGCCGTATGACGGCACAACCGTAACCCCGCGTTTTATTTTCTCAAAAATTGCTTTTGAAACATCATCACCGGCTGCGGTGACTATAAAAATAAGTCGGCCTTTATCTGCGCCGTAAAGCAAAGCATCAATAACCTTAATTGACACAAAAATTGCAATGGCGGCAAAAAGTGCCGTTTCAATTTCTTTGTAACAAATGGCGGCCAAGGTTATAATAAAGCTATCTAAAATAAGGATTAGCCTGCCAATAGAAAGGTATGGAAATTTTTGCCTTAAAATAACGGCTATTACATCAATTCCACCTGTGGTGCCGCCGCGAAGCA
This sequence comes from Clostridia bacterium, assembly GCA_017382915.1. Classification (GTDB taxonomy): domain Bacteria; phylum Bacillota; class Clostridia; order Oscillospirales; family Acutalibacteraceae; genus UMGS1279. The sequence continues at coordinate 3,614 of JAFNZJ010000100.1, forward strand.
TTACAAGGGCAAGCCCCAACCCCGACAGTAAACCGCCAAAAATTGCGGCTAAAAATCTATCGCCGTAAAAGCGGGGCAATATTTTTGCAAACAGGTCAATAAAAACCGAAGTCATTGCCGTTACAAACAGGGTTTTTATTAAAAACCTGCCCCCTATTTTTTTAAAACCAATAAATAGTATTGGAATATTAAGCAAAAACAAAAGCAAACCGGTTGGTAATTTAAAAAGGTAATTTATAATTGACGCTATACCCGTTATACCACCCGGCGAAATATGGTTAGGCTGAATAAAAAAATCAAACCCAAAAGCATAAAGGGCGGCGCCAAGCAAAAAGAAGGTGTAATCAGTAACACCTTCTAAAAGCTTTTTGCCTTGCCCTGATTTAATATTAAATTTTAACACCTATAATCACCTCAGGTATATTTTAACCTGAGTGAATATAATTAAACCTGATTTTGCCAAATAAGGTCAAAAAGTTGGTTAATGCGGTCAATTTTACCCGAAAGATGCAAATAACCAAAAAGGGTCTCAAGTCCCGTGGCTGAGTGATACTGTGCCACACTTGACTGCTTTGGTGTATGATTTGTGTGCAAATTTCGACCGTGTTTATAGTGGGTTAATTCCTCCTCGGTCAAATGGGGCTCAATAATCTTAAATGCCTCTGCCTGAGAGTTGGCATTAACATAGGTAACCGAAAGTCTATGCAGTTCACCTATTGGGCGATTAACCTGGGCCAAGCGCTGACGCACCAAAAGTCCGTAAACGGCATCACCAACAAAAGCAAGTGTACCTGCGCTAAGTTCATTTACTTTTTGCATAATAAACCTCTATGTGTATGAATTAGCCTAAAGCCACCTAAAATCAGCCCTTTAAGGCTGGTTTTAGTTTAAATGCTTTGGCTAACGAACATAATCAAATTCAATGTCATATACGCTTACGGTATCGCCCTCTTCAACGCCTGCTTTTTCAAGGGCGGCAATTATACCCGAAGACTGTAAAACACGCTGAAAATACTGTAGCGACTCATAATCATCGGGGTTAACCGTTTCAAGTATCTTAAGAAGCCACGGGGCCTCAATTATAAACACACCCTGCTCCACACGGAGTGTAAATTCGCGCTTATTGGGGGTGGTAAAGTCCTCAACAGGCTCGGGCTCGGGCTCATAAACCTTAATGGGTGGCAGTTTATAAAGCTCGGCCGCGGTGTACTGAATAAGCTCCCTTGTGCCCTCTGCAATTGCCGCCATTATGGGGAAGAAGGCATAACCCTTACCCTCAAAATAGGTGCGGTATTCCTCAATCTTTTCCTCATCAATAAGGTCGCACTTATTGGCAACAACTATCATAGGACGGGTGCTTAGCTCCTCACTAAAGGTGGCAAGCTCACTATTGATTTGATTAAAATCTTCAATGGGGTCCCTGCCCTCACTGCCCGAAATATCTAAAACGTGCAGTAAAAGTCTGCAGCGGTCAACATGGCGCAAAAATTCGTGACCAAGACCTGCCCCGCTACCCGCCCCCTCAATAAGGCCGGGAATATCGGCCATTACAAAGGATGAGCCTTCACCCATACTTACCACGCCCAAAACGGGTGTTAGGGTGGTAAAATGGTAGTTGGCGATTTTGGGCTTTGCCTCACTAACCACCGAAACCAAGGTGGATTTACCAACATTAGGAAAACCAACCAAGCCTACATCGGCAAGTAATTTAAGTTCTAAAACGACCTCTGCCGACTGACCCGGATTACCGCTTTTAGCAAAACGGGGCACCTGTCTGGTGGAGGTAGCAAAGTGTTGGTTACCCCAACCACCGTTGCCGCCCTTAAGCAAAACTACCGGCTCATCACCTGAAATGTCTGCCATAATGCGGCCTGTTTCGGCATCCTTAACCAATGTGCCCTTTGGCACACGGATAACAAGGTCTTCACCCCTTTTGCCCGAACAGCGACCTGCGCCACCGTTTTGACCGTTAGGGGCCAAGTATTTACGCTTGTATCTAAAATCGGCCAGGGTGGAAAGGTTGGTGTCGGCCAATAGTACAATATTGCCGCCCCTGCCACCGTCGCCGCCGTCGGGGCCACCTGCCGCTACATATTTTTCTCTATGAAAGGAAACGGCACCATTACCGCCGTCACCCGCTTTTAAAAATATTTTAGCTATATCTACAAACATATTACTCTCCAAATACAAACATACCCCGGTATAAAAACCGGGGTAATGGACTTAAAGTCAAAGCAAATTATTCAGCAGCCTGAATGCTAACCTTTTTGCGGTCGCGACCAAGACGCTCAAATTTAACCTTACCGTCTACCAATGCAAACAGAGTATCATCAGAACCCTTGCCTACATTTTCACCGGGATGGATATGGGTGCCTCTTTGACGAACCAAAATGTTGCCGGCCAATACAAACTGACCATCAGCACGTTTAACGCCAAGACGTTTAGATTCACTGTCACGGCCGTTTTTGGTAGAACCAACACCCTTTTTATGTGCGAAAAGTTGAATGTTAATCTTTAACATGAGTTACACCTCCGAAGTTACTTTAATATAATCAGTAAATTGTAATGAAAGCTGTTCAATGTGAAGCTTAAAGCCCATAAGTACAGGCATTGCTTCTTCATAATCGGATTTTATTACAAAAAGCATTTCACCTTTTTGTTCATTAACCTCAGCCACTGCCTTGGCACCGATTATTTCTGTTACTGTGTTAGCCGCCATATATGCTGCGGATGAAATGCTGGCGCAAACTATACGGCCCTGCTCATCATCAGCGCTTGCGGTGGAATGACCGCTTATATGAAAGCCAACCAAAATTTCATCTGAAAATAAGAATTTGACCTTAGTCATAATTATTTTGCAGAAGCAATTTCAATGCTTTCAATTTGAACCTTGGTATAGGGCTGTCTGTGACCGAGCTTACGGGCACAACCCTTTTTGGGCTTGTAGGTGAAAACGGTAATCTTTTTACCCTTGCCGTTTTTAAGAACCTTACCGGTTACAACAGCATTTTTAACATAGGGCTTACCAACCTTCATAGCACCCTTATCAGGGTTCATGGCGATAACCTTGTCAAAGGTAACGGTTTCCTCCTCAGCGATGTCAAGCTTTTCAACGAAAATAACGTCACCGTTTTGTACACGGTACTGCTTGCCGCCGGTTTCAATAATTGCGTACATTTTTGGCACCTGCCTTAATTTTAGACTCGCTACTGATAGGCGGCGCCTGAAAATGGGCGCACTTATAGCCTACAATATGCGGCTTTTACAGTATACCGCGATAAAAGCAAAAAGTCAAGAAAAATTTTTCGTTTTTTTATTAAATTCAACAAATTTTAAATCTCACACAAAAAAGTGTTGTTTTAAAGCTTATTCTATGGTAAAATAGCAGTAATGAAACTTATTTTTTGAGGTGATAGTATGGATTCCGTTGGGCCCTTGCGAAGTTGCTTAAAAAACTCAATAGGCGGTAACCATTATCACTGCATTACCTATGGTCTTATAAATTAAGGCCCTATAATTTGTTTTATAATGCGTTTTTCTACCGCCTGATACTTTAAACAGGAGGTATTTTTTTATGTCTGAAGAAACAAAAGAGCTTTATGAAGAAATAAGCGAGCTTTTAGAAGCACATAAATGGAGCAAGCTTCGCACAGTTATAACCGAAATGAACGAGGTTGATATAGCCGAGCTTATTGATGAGGTCACACCCGAACAAGAGGTTGTAATTTTTAGATTGCTGCCAAAACAGCTTGCGGCTGAAGCCTTTGCTTATATGGACTCTGATACCAGAGAGCGCTTGGTTGGGGTTTTAACCGACCGCGAGCTTAGACTGGTTATGCAGGAGCTTTTTGTTGATGACGTTGCCGATATGCTGGAAGAAATGCCTGCAAGCGTCGTTAAAAAAATGCTTAAGGCCACATCACCCGAGGACAGGCGCGATATTAACCGAATTTTACAGTACCCCGACGACAGTGCGGGTAGCGTGCTTACAACCGAGTGTGTGCGCCTTAGGGCTACAATGACGGTTAGCGAGGCATTTGAATATATTCGTGCATACGGCCCCGATAAAGAGACCATTTACACCTGCTATGTTACCGATGATGACCGACATTTGCAGGGTGTTTTAACGGTAAAGGACCTTTTGCTTGCCAAATATGATGATGTTGTTGGCGACCTTATGGAGACCAATGTAATATCGGCAATAACCACCGATGACCAGGAAGAGGTTGCTAAAACCTTTACCAAATACGACCTTACTGCCCTGCCCGTTGTTGACCGCGAGAACCGATTGGTTGGTATTATTACGGTTGATGATGTTGTGGACATTATTGAGCAGGAGGCCACCGAGGATATTGAAAAAATGGCCGCCATTATGCCGGGTGATAAGCCCTACCTTAAAACCGGCGTTTTTGAGACCGTTAAAAACCGCATACCCTGGCTTGTTTTGCTTATGTTTTTAGCCACCTTTACCGGTATGATAATAACATCCTTTGAAAATGCTTTGGCAGGCTCCATAGCGCTTACCGCATTTATACCAATGATAATGAACACCGGCGGTAATTCAGGTAGTCAGTCATCGGTTGCGGTTATTCGTAGCCTGGCGCTTGGCGATGTTGAGTTTAAAGACATTGGCCGAATTATTTTTAAAGAAACCCGTGTTTCGGTTGTTTGCGGTTTAATATTGGCGATAGCCAATTTTGGCAAAATTATGTTGGTTGACAACCTACTGCTGGGTAGCAATATTTCGGTATGGATTGCCTTTGTAGTTTGCCTTACCCTGCTGATTACTGTGGTTGCGGCAAAAATAATTGGCTCTGCCCTACCGCTTTTGGCAAAGGCAATAAGGCTTGACCCCGCCGTAATGGCAAGCCCCTTTATAACAACCATTGTTGATGCAATTTCACTTTTTGTTTACTTTGAAATTGCAACCGCTATTTTAAAAATATAACCAAAATCAAAAGACCTCATCCCTTCGGCACAGCCTAATAAGGCAGTATTTTAGTAATGCACATAGCTGTGCCGAAACTAAGTTTGCCCTGACGGGCAAGTGAAGTTGCCTTACGGCAGTGAAGCTACTTCGTAGTGAAGCTTGCTTTGCAAGTGTTTTTTGGCAAACTTAACTTCACTTTTTCAAAAAAGGCAAATACTTCACTGTAATTTATTACAACTTCACTTCAAACTGTAGGTTTGAAACTTCACAAAAAAAGATACCACCCGAAAAAGAATTTTTCGTTCTTCTTCGGGTGGTTTTGTCTTATACCTTAACAAGCAGGGAATTTGTGTGGCAAATTTCTCCTATTTTATAGAAACACTTCCCCATCGGGTGTCGGCATTGGATGAGGTCTTTATTTTTACGGTTCGGGAATGCCCTTATTGGTCATAACATATTCTGCATAAACCACAAGGTGGTCATATGCCGTTGAGGTTACGGTGCCCATGGCATTACCATCAATTTTAAGCAAATAACGGCGACCGCTTTGCTTTACAAATTCCATAGTAAGCTTACCCCTGGTACTGCCGGTATAGGTAAATACCGCGGTAAGACTTGAAGGGCCATCGGTATAGTTGTCTTTCACTTCGGGCTGGAGTGTTAAGAAATACTGATAATATGCCGAAAGCAAAGCATCATCAACCTTTTTGTCGCCACTTTTAGCAATAATGGTATTATCACTTTCATTATACTTAATGTCAAACGAATAGGTTTTGCTTGGCGCATTTACAGTCATATTTTTAAAGCTGTAAAGATAATCTTGGAAAACAAACTGATAATAATAATCAGTAATTTCATAATCAAGCATTGCCAAGGCATCGGCGGTAACCGAATAAATAGCGTTGCGGTCACTTACCATAACGGCATAATGTCCACTTTCAGCATCATAAAGTGATGCCTTTAAAACTGTAGTTAATGAGCCGCATTTAACGGTAATATCAACCTCCGGCTTATCAAGACCGTATTTTTTAAGCTGTGCTGCAGTTGGATGCAGGGCGTAGGTGTCCACCGCAAACAAACCGCCGGTCATAAGGCTGAACAATTCATCAACAACATCAGGATTAGCATACCTACTGAATTTACCAAGGTTTATATTATATTTTACAAACTCATTATCCTCAATAGGTGTAATCACCGCAGTTTTACCATACCTGCTACCCGAAAGGGTAATGCTTTCAAAGGTGGTAAGCTCACCGCTTGATGAATCAAAATACTTTTTATCGGTCTTTTTAACTATATCATCAACGGTGGGGGCCGAAAGTATTGAGGTGTCGGCCAAGGCTTCAGGGGTGGTGTTAAAATTATCTACCGAGGTTTTGGTCACAAGGTAAATTTTTTCATCACCCGTAACGGTTGCGTAATAACCCGAATTATCGGGCGCCTTATCACCAATAAAAAGGGTAAAGTTTTCACCCTTTCTTACAATTACTTCTGCCTTGGCGGTGGGCTTATTAAAGCCATATAGCGCCTTTTGGCTTTGGTCCTGCTCCATAACGCGGCTGGCATAAAGGGTTGCTATTGCATCGGCCGCGGCGGTTATTGCACTTGAGGCTATAAGATTTTTTTCATAGCCCTGCAGTGCCCAAACATATTCTTTGGAGGTATTGCCGTCATAGTCGGTAACATCCTCAATGGTTGAATAAAAAACCATATTGGCTTTTGAGCCGTAAAGATTTATTTTTTCAATATCAGCAACAGCGGTTTTTTTAACCAAAATGCTTGGCGACTGCTGGGTTGTTTCATCTTCCTTTTCAGGGATGAAATCTACCGAAAACCAAGCCGCGCCAATAAGCACTGCCGCCACTATAAGCGCTATAATTGTACGAAGGTTGCGCTTGCTAAGTGACTTTGCTTTGGCTTTGATTTTTATGCCGTTTGTGCTGTTAAGAATGGTGGAATCTTTAGCCTGTGACACTATTTTTTCAGCATCATTTTCTAATTCGGTGAAGGTCTGCTCCAAAGCCTCTGTTTTTTCGGTGTTTTGCGCCTCTAACGATTTCTTCTTCGGAACCAAACCATTACACCTCCAATCAGAACAATTACAGGAATTACGGCAATAAATATTATATAAATTGCAGTGTACTGTGCATCGGTAAAGGGGGTATCCATAGTATAGTAGCCTGTAATCTTAGGCAAGAAATACATATTACCTGCATCCCTACCGCTCATCGCATTGGCAACACAAAGCGCAAATTCCATATTGCCGTTGTCGCCAAACTGCTCCCAAGCGTCACTTATAAAGTTACTGCTTGCAAAATAGCCAACATAGCTGGAAATTTCATCATAGTTTGAATCATAGGTGGTATCTTCAGTAACGATTGCAAGTGGCATTTCACCTAAAACATCGTTAGATGATGGGGTGTATCCTTTAGAGCCGTAAGGTGCAGTAACTGCATAAGGACTAGTGGTCATAAGCAGGTGTGCGGTACGGCTTCCGCTTTTTTCAAAAAGAAGTGAGGTTGATACAATATCACTACTATAATAAAGCAGTTCGCCGGAATTAATACTTTCAGTAAGGTCATCACCCTTATTAAAGAGTATAAAACTGTTGCCGTCACTTAAACGATAGGCGCCACTGGTTTCATAGGCAATACCGTTGTTTACACCTATTCCCCACTCCTCTAAAAATTCATTGAGGTTGGGGGTTGCGGGTGAAGCGGTGCTACCAAAAACAAGGAAGTTTTTACCGCGCTTGCCATCGTTATCTAAAAACTTGTCAATAACCTCAAGCTCGGCCGAGGAAAGGTCTGAAACGGGGGCAACCAGTAACAAGGTATCAACATTTTGAAGAGCGCTTTCGTTTACTACGCCATCAATTGTTGCAATCTCATAATTGTAAGATTTTAAAGAATTGGTAAAGGGTACTTCGGCATCCTTAGTGGAATGAGCCGCTAAAACAGCCACCTTTTTATGTTCACTTGCAGCTACTGTGTAAATTGAACTTGACAGGCAGGTTTCAATGTTTGAGTTGGTAATGGTGTATGAATAGCTACCATACATTGAGCCCTGACCGTTGGTTGCATCATAAAGCTCATAAATATCCTCAAAGGTTATAACCGATTCAAAGGTTTTTTCTTTACCGTTTTCATCGGGACGGGTGCAA
>JAFNZJ010000101.1 GCA_017382915.1 Clostridia bacterium
GTGCAGCCACGGTTGGTTGCTGTGCTAATATGATAGGCTTTGCCTTTGCCAGCTACCGCGAAAATAAGCTTGGCGGTGTTTTTGCACAGGGCATAGGCACAAGTATGCTTCAGGTACCAAACATCGTTAAAAAGCCAATTATCTGGCTTCCTGCTATAATAAGCAGCGCTATTTTAGGCCCTGTTTCAACCTGCCTTTTAAAAATGACAAATAATCCCACCGGTTCGGGTATGGGTACCTGCGGTTTTGTTGGTCAAATTACAACCTTCCAAACCATGACGGGTGAAGGCGCATCGGCAATAATTGTTTTGGCAGAAATTGTTGTAATGCATTTTGTTTTACCCGCAATTCTTGCCCTTGCTATTTCTGAAACAATGCGTAAGCTTAAATGGATTAAAGACGGCGATATGAAATTGGAGCTGTAAAATATGAATTTTAATGGACTTACTGAATTTTTAAAAAATGTTGACCACAATCTTATTCACGACTGTGAAATTGTAGTTTTTAAAGAGCATAAATGTATTTATAAAAACAGATTTACTGCGGACGATGTTGACCCTAGTGAGGATAAAAAGGATATGTATTACCTTTTTTCGGCAACAAAGGTTATTACAGCGACCGCAACTATGCGCCTTGTTGAAGAGGGTAAAATTGGCTTAGATGACCCTGTTAAAAAATATTTGCCCGAATTTGCGGAATTATATGTTTTAAAGGGTGGCGAAAAGGTAAAAGCCAAAAATGTTCTAACCGTAAGGCATTTACTTTCAATGCAGGGTGGCTTTAACTATAATTTGGGTCACGAAGAAATTGTAAAAATTAAAGAGCAAAGCGGCAATATGGCATCCACCCGTGAGGTGGTTAGCGCTATTGCCAAAATGCCACTTGTTTTTGAACCGGGTGAAAATTATTTATATAGTCTTTGTCACGATGTTTTGGCCGCCATTATTGAGGTGGTTACAGGCAAAAGCTATTATGAATATTTAAAGGAAATTATATTTATTCCTCTTGAAATGAATGATATGACCTTTACCCCCACACCCGAAGTTTTAGCTCGTATGAAGCAGCAGTATATGGTTGATTTAAAAACTAATACATCCTTGCCACAGGCACCAATTTGTAATTTCAGACTTACCGAAAATTATCAAAGCGGTGGCGCAGGCTTAATTGGTACACTAAATGACTACATTAAGTTTGCTGACACTTTAGCATCGGGCGAATCGGCAAACGGCTACAGACTTTTAAAACCCGAAACAATCGAGCTTATGAAAACCAACCAGCTTACAGGCGCTTCTTTTGATAGCTTTAAAAGGATTGTTAAAAGGTCGGGTTATAGCTATGCACTTGGTGTACGCACCCTAATAAATCAAAACCTAGCACATTCCCTTAGCCCTATTGGTGAATTTGGTTGGGATGGCGCCGCAGGTGCTTACTGTATGATTGATACCGAAAATAAGCTGTCTTGCTATTTTGCACAGCATCTTTTGGGCTGTGAATATACATTTACAAATGTTCACCCCGCAATTAGAAATCACATTTATAAAGCATTAAAGGAATAGAATTTAATGAGAAAAACTAAAATTATAGGCACCCTTGGTCCTGCCAGTATTAACGAAAAAACTATTGAAGAAATGATTCTTAGTGGTATGAATGTCGCCAGACTTAACTTTTCACACGGCGACCACGATTATCATCAAAAATCCATTGATATGGTAAAAAAGGTACGCGAAAAGTTAAAGGTACCTGTTGCAATTTTGATGGATACCAAAGGTCCTGAAATTCGCCTAAAGAATTTTGAAAATTCTAAAGCCAATTTGGTTGAGGGTCAAAGCTTTACCCTTACCACTAAGGACATTTTAGGTAATGAAAATATTGCCGCGGTTAGCTACTCAGATTTACCGTCACAGCTAAAGATGGGGGATAATGTTTTAATTGATGACGGTAAGGTTTCTATGGTGGTAGATAAAACCGATGAAGAAAATATCTACTGTACCGTTAAAATTGGCGGTGAGGTTGCCAACCATAAGGGCATAAATATTCCTCACGTGCATCTTGATATGCCATATATTAGCAAAAGCGATGAGCAGGATATAATTTTTGGCATTAAAAATGATGTTGATTTTATTGCCGCGTCATTTGTCCGCTGTAAGGAGGATATTATTGCACTTCGCAAGTTTGTTGACTATTATGGCGGTCATAAAATTAAGCTAATTTCAAAAATTGAAAACATTGAAGGCGTTGAAAACTTTAATGAAATTTTGCGCTATTCAGACGGAATTATGGTAGCCCGTGGTGATATGGGTGTTGAAATTGAGTATGAGCGTCTGCCCGGTATTCAAAAGAAGTTTATAAACAAATGCTATCAGTCGGGCAAAATGGTTATTACCGCTACCCAAATGTTGGAGTCTATGATAACCAGCGCAACGCCAACCCGTGCCGAAATAACCGACGTTGCAAATGCCGTTTTTGATGGCACATCAGCCATAATGCTGTCTGGTGAGACTGCTGTTGGACTTCACCCCGCACATGTAGTTAGCGTTATGGCAAAAATTGCTGAACAGGCTGAGGCAGATGCCTTTGAAATGCAAACCTATAACGGCATTAAGTATGATATGGATAATACCGATATAACCAACGCAATCTGTGATGCCGCCTGCACCACTGCGCGTGATGTTAATGCAAATGCCATTATTGCCGTTACAAAGTCGGGACATACCGCACGCCGCGTTTCAAAGTTCCGTCCGTTTGAAACAATTATTGCCGCAACACCAAACATTAAAACCTATTATCAACTTTCACTTTCTTGGGGCGTTTACCCTGTTTTGGCACTTAATCAGCACGATTCTGAAGGTCTTTTTCAGCACGCTATTGACTGTGCCCGCGGTGAAGATTTAGTCTCTCCCGGTGATACCGTGGTAATTACCGCAGGTGTACCCCTTAATGTTGAGGGTACTACTAACCTGTTAAAGGTACAAATTGTTGAGGGCAGAAAATAATATTTTTAAGGCCGTCATTTTATTTGGCGGCCTTTTTAAAAGGGTGATTATATGAAGCAAGATTTAATAATTTTTGCCGATTACGGACTTGATGATGCCGCCGCAACCATAAGCGTTTTAAATGCACACAATAATTTTAATGCTATTACCATTGTACCTATTGGCGGTAATGTACCGACCAATATGTCGTTTAATAACTGCTTTACCCTTTTAAATAATTTTTTATGCCTAAAGCATAAAATAACGGTTGTTGATACTTTGGATAACCCGCAGCCATCTGAATATCTTGCTGAAATTCACGGTAATGACGGTATGGGTGATATTTTTGAAAGCAACCCAAAAACCAATGATTTTAAGATTATTAAATATAATCAGTGGCTTGATACCCTTAACGGCAATGAGGTAGTTTTAAGCCTAGGTCCAATGACCTTGGTAAAGCCCGTAATGGAAAGGTATCCGCTAAAACTTATTTTAATGGGTGGCTGTATTAACGAAAGCCCTAATTTTAAAGGATATGAATTTAATCACTGTCTGGATACTGAGGCCTTTGCCTATTGCGTAAAGTTTCCACATACAGCCATTACGCTTGATACCTGCCGCATACCTGCACTTGATATTAGAAACATTGATGTTGTAGGTGACGGTCTGCATGAGCAAATTTTAAGGGCCGACCAAAAATTAAGCATAACCAGAAATGAGCAGGGGTGTTATGTTTGGGATGATATAGCGGCCTGCTACCTGCTAAAGCCAGAGCGTTTTAGCACTAAAGCTTGCACCGATAAATGGGGCAATATTATAAATAATGCCATATATATTTCAAGTGAAGTTTATTATAAATAAAAAAAGGCTACCTTAAAAAGGGTAGCCTTTTTTGCCGCTTAATAGGTAGGGGAGGTTAGCAGCAGCAGTCGTTGTTGTTTTGACAGCCACAGCCATTTGAGCCGTTACCGCAACCACAGCAAGCAAGGATCAAAATAAGAATGATCACCCAAGAGCAGTTATTACCACCAAAAAAGTTCATAATCGTACCTCCCTTCAATGAAAACTCACAGGTTTGTGAATTTTCTGTTTACAGTATATCCTATGCTAAACTGCAAAAATGGTTACAGTATAAAAATATTAACAAATTAAAAATTTTTAAAAACATTATTGACTTTTACTGACCTTTGTGTATAATAAAATATAGATAAGGTCAGTAAAGGTCAAAAAAGAGGTGCTTAATTATGAAAATGAGTGATATAATAACCGCAAGAATAATGCAAATGTTAGAGCAGTCAGAGTATAACTCTGCAGAAATTCAGCGCAATGAGTTGGCAGCCCTTGTCGGTTGTGTGCCCAGCCAAATTAACTATGTTTTGGCATCACGCTTTACGCCTGAGCACGGCTTTGTTATTGAAAGTCGCAGGGGTGGCGGCGGTTATATTCGCATAACCAGAGTAAGTCTTGACAGGTCATCGGCGCTAATGCATATAATCAATTCTATCGGCGGTGAGCTTGACGCATCAACCGCGCGTATTTTAATTGAAAACAGTCTGCAGGCCGACCTTATTGATGGAAAATCGGCTGAGCTTATGCAGGCCGCAATCAGTAGCACCGTACTGCGTGAAATTCCACCAATTTTAAAGGACCGTTTTCGCGCAGCTGTTATTAAGCAAATGCTGATTGCACTTATTTAGGGGGTATTTAACTATGATGTGTGATGTTTGTTTAAAAAATCCCGCAACTACCCATATTAAAAGGGTGGTTAACGGTGTTGCTAAAGAAAAGCACCTTTGTTCATACTGTGCCGCTAAAGAAGGGTATAGCAATTTTGGAAAATTAAGTTTTGCCAATATGCTGGCATCGGTCTTTAGTGAAAATGAGTCAAATAATTTAATTTCAACCCGCCGTTGTCAGTGCTGTGGCGCATCCTTTTCAGATATTGCCCAAAGCGGCAAGGTAGGATGCAGTGAATGTTATACAGTCTTTAAGGACCAGTTATTACCATCACTTGGCAGGCTTCACGGCAAAACAATTCATACAGGCAAAACTCCCAATCAGGCAGAGCAGACCGAAAAGGTAAGCGATAAAATCAATAAGTTAAGGCAAAGCCTTAATGACGCCATTAAGAATGAAGAGTTTGAAAAGGCGGCCGAAATTAGGGATGAAATCAAAGCTTTAGAGGGTGAGGTTAAGGATAATGAGTAGTTGGTACAACAAAGTTGATGTTAAAAATTCTGCCGTTATTAGCTCCAGAATTCGCCTTGCGCGTAATATTAAGGGTATTCCTTTCCCCGCAAGGATGAACGACACCCAAAAACTAGAACTGCTTGATAAATTCAAAAGTGTGTTTGATGGCAGTAAAGTAAATGAAGTTGGCACACTTAAGTTTATTGATATGGCAACAGTCCCCGAGGAAGAGCTTATGGCAATGGTAGAGCGCCACATTATAAGCCCCGATTTTGCCAAAAAGCAGGGACCAAAAGGACTGGTTATAAGCGATGATGAAACTGTCAGCGTAATGCTTCTTGAGGAGGACCATATTAGAATTCAGGTGCTGCTTGGTGGTATGGAGCTTATAAAAGCATATGAAATCGCATTAGAGGTTGAAGCCCTTTTGGGTAAAAATCTTTTGGTTGCCTTTGATAGTCAGTTGGGTTATTTAACACAGTGCCCCACAAATTTAGGCACAGGACTACGCGCCTCACTTATGCTGCATTTGCCCCTTCTTGAAGGGTATGGCAGTATTGCACCGCTTGCAGAATCGGTTTCAAAAATCGGTCTTACAGTGCGTGGTATGTATGGTGAGGGCAGTCGTTCACACGGTGGTTTATATCAGTTGTCAAACCAAGTAACACTTGGTATTTCAGAAAATGCGGCAATTGAAAATCTAACCGCCATTGCAAATCAAATAGTTCAAAAAGAATATTCTGCCCGCGATGAAGTGGAAAAATCATCAATAGCTGATAATGTTTTCAGGGCTTTAGGTACATTAAAGTATGCCCGCAAAATTACAAGTGATGAGGCAATAAAACTACTGTCACTTGTTAAGCTTGGTGTTTCAATGGGCATTATTGATGAAGTTAAGCCACATATACCAATGCAGCTTATTATTAAATCAAAACCATTTTCACTTCAAACCCAGTATGGTCGTATGACACCATCCGACCGTGATGTTTGCAGGGCTAATTTTATAAGAGAGCAAATATAATTATTAAAAGAGTTACTACTTTTAAAGAAAGGAAGTAGGCATTTATGAAATATAATTTTAATGGTTTTTCGGGCAAGGGTAATGAAGCCTTAAATAATGCTATATTGTCGGCAGAACGCTTTGGCCATACCTATATTGGCAGTGAACATTTACTGCTTGGCATTTTAATGACCGGCAGTGGTGTTGGCTATTCAATTTTAAGTGAGTATAATGTAACCCTAGCCGCCACCGAAAAGCTTGTTGCAGAAACTGTTGGCAGGGGTATACCTACCAAGCTTTCACCCGAGCATTTAACCCCCAGGGCTAAAAGAATTGTTGAAAATGCAATTATAGGCACCAAACAAATGTCGGGCACACAGGTCGGCACCGAGCATATCTTAATTGGTATCATTACCGAGGGTGATAACTATGCTGTACGCTTTTTAAGTGAACTTGGCGTTGATATATCATCGCTGGCAAACAGACTTATGGATGTTATAGGTCTTGATGATATTGATGCTAAATCTATTTCACCCAAAACAGCCTTTAAGCCTAAGGTTAATGATAAAAAGCAGGGCAAAGGTAATACCCAAAATATTGACAAGTTTGGTCACGACCTTACCGCCGATGCCGTTGCGGGCAAGCTTGACCCCGTAATCGGTCGTGCCGATGAAATTGAGCGTGTAATTCAAATTCTTTGCCGCCGCACTAAAAATAACCCTTGCCTTATTGGTGAGCCGGGTGTAGGTAAAACCGCCATTGCTGAAGGGCTTGCCCAAAAGATTGTTTCGGGCGATATACCCGATATTTTAAAAAATAAAAGGCTTATCACTTTAGATTTAACAGGTATGGTCGCAGGTACAAAATACCGCGGTGATTTTGAAGAAAGAATAAAAGCTATAATTGATGAAGTTACAAAAAGTGATGATATAATTTTATTTATTGATGAAGTTCATACAATTATTGGTGCGGGCTCGGCCGAAGGCTCTACCGATGCCGCAAACATTTTAAAGCCATCACTCGCAAGGGGCGATTTGCAAATTATTGGTGCAACCACCCTTGCTGAATACCGTAAAAATATTGAAAAGGATGCCGCATTAGAGCGTCGTTTTCAACCTGTAACTGTTGGTGAGCCCAATGTGGAGGACAGCATTAGCATTTTAATGGGCCTGCGTGAAAAGTATGAGCAGCACCATAATGTTAAAATAACCGATGATGCTATTATTGCTGCCGTAAAACTGTCAACAAGGTATATAAACGACCGTTATTTGCCCGATAAGGCTATTGACCTTATTGATGAGGCAGGCTCCAGAGTGCGCCTTAAAACTTCAAATGAACCAAGGGAATTTAAAGAACTTGAAAA
>JAFNZJ010000102.1 GCA_017382915.1 Clostridia bacterium
ACGAAACGACACATTTATGTGTGGCGGGTAATAGTTTCGTGGCTGGCAGGCCAATACGCAAACGCACTTGTGCGTAGCCAGTAACATTAGGGCTATGCCCGAAAATGAAAAACCACCCGCTATGCGGGTGGATATTTATTGTTATAAAAAATGCCCCCTGCTAAAAAGCGGGGGGCATAAACTTTAATAATTATTTTTCTTCAGGAACCTCTTTATAAAGGTTAAAGCGGAAAAGCAAGGTTTCGTCTTCAGGGTTGGTGCAACGGATGGTGGCTTCAGAAATTTCGGCACCCTTTAAAATGTTGGCAATACCAATAATTTGGCAAAGCTTTGATTTTAGATTAAGCACATCACCGTCGGCAGTCTCCATAAAAACATCGCCCTTGCAGTGGTCAAGTGTTTTTATAAAATCGGTTAAATCAATGTTGTGTAAGGTCATATCTTTATCATTAAGCATAAAATACACTCCTTTTGCTTACTAATATTATTATAATTTAATGCCGTAATTATGTCAATTATTTTTAAACATTAAATCTAAATAAAACTACATCGCCGTCCTGCATAACATATTCCTTACCTTCACTTCTAACAAGGCCTTTTTCTTTGGCGGCGGTCATACTGCCTGAAGACATAAGGTCGTTAAAGGCCACAACTTCGGCACGGATAAAGCCACGCTCAAAATCGGTGTGAATTTTACCTGCGGCGCCGGGTGCTTTGGTGCCCTTTTGAATGGTCCAAGCCCTAACTTCGGGTTTGCCCGCGGTAAGGTATGAAATAAGACCAAGCAGGTCGTAGCAGGTTTTAATAAGGCGGTCAAGACCCGATTTTTCAAGTCCCAAATCTGCCAAAAACAGCTCCTTTTCTTCAACAGAAAGGGAGGCAATCTGCGCCTCCATTTCGGCACATATCGGCAGTGTTTCGGCACCCTCTGTTGCGGCAATTGCCTTAACTGCATTAAAGCGTGCATTGTTTTCAATACCGCTTTCAAAATCGTCCTCACTCATATTGCAGGCGTAAATAACAGGCTTGTTTGAAAGCAGGGGCATTTCGGCCAAAATTTCGGCCTCGTTTTCATTTGTTTCAACCGCCCTTGCTGAAATACCCTTTTCAAGCTCACCCAAAAGGCGCTTTAAAAAGTCAACCTCAGCGGCTAATGATTTATCACCCTTTAATGCCTTCGCTGATTTATCTAAACGGCGGTTTACCATTTCCATATCTGAAAGGATAAGCTCAATGTTAATGGTTTCAATATCCCTTGCAGGGTCTACCGAGCCTTCAACATGAATAATATCATCACTTTCAAAACAGCGAACAACATGAACAATTGCATCCACCTCGCGTATATGTGAAAGGAACTTGTTGCCAAGACCTTCACCCTTGGAGGCGCCCTTTACAAGACCCGCAATGTCAACAAATTCAATAACGGCAGGTGTGTATTTTTCGGGGTTGTACATTTCGGCCAAGGCATCAAGGCGCTCATCAGGTACGGCAACCATACCTACGTTAGGCTCAATGGTGCAAAAGGGGAAGTTGGCCGACTGTGCCCCCGCATTGGTTATAGCGTTAAAAAGTGTGGACTTACCAACATTAGGTAAACCAACAATACCAAGCTTCATAACTAATTCCTCGCTTAATAAAATTCTTTAATAATTATGCCATATTTCGGCTTTAAAATCAATAGAAAATAAAATATTTGGTAGAAAAATAAAATTTAATGTCATCTTGATAAAGATAAAAAAATATGGTAGAAT
>JAFNZJ010000016.1 GCA_017382915.1 Clostridia bacterium
ACAAAATTCTGATGTTATTATGGTGCTTGATAAGGGTAAGATCATTGAACGTGGCAGTCACGATGAACTTATAGCCCAAAAGGGTAAATACTATCAACTTTATACAGGCGCATTTGAACTTGAATAAATAAAAACAAAAATGGGTGAAGCAAAATGCTTCACCCATTTTTGCATAATGATAAAAGTGTATGGAAAGGATGTATTTAAAACTTAAATGCAATGTTTATTGCAGGGGGTAGTGCCGTTGGTAGTGAATTGGGTTATTTTTGCGGTTTTTTTATGGCGGCGGGTAATGCCAAGCTTTGCAAAAATTTTATCTTCAAATTCAACAACCTTTTGCTCATTCCAAAAGCCCCAAATTAAAAATAAACCAACCAAAACCTCTGCAATAGTAAGAAGTGTAAAAGATAAACTCATTTTTTATTCCTCCGTAAATGTTTTATAGTGTTAGGCAAAAAGCCTTTATTTTAAAGGGTTTTTAACAAAAAGAACATTTGTTCTTTTTTCTTTGTACCCATTATATAACAAAAAAATACATTTGTCAACCCTTTTTTTAAAAAACTTTTTTTGGTGTTTTATAATATGTTTTTTGCTCTTTGCTTATGCTTATTATATAATTTTAACTGTCCCATAAAACGGACTTTGAAAATTACTTCTAAAATATTACAAAAAAACCTTTTAAATGCAAAAATACCCTTGAAAAGATTTAATATAAAGTGTATAATTATTAGGATAATTTATTATTAAAAATGGAGTTTAAAAAATGGGATGGTACATTGGTATTGATGGCGGTGGCACAAAAACCGCTTTTTGCCTTGGTAGGGATGATAAAAAGCCCCTATACTGTTTGCGCCGTTCGGGTTGTTCATATCAGGAAATAGGCGCTGAAAGGGTTGTTGAATTAATAACCGAAGGCGTTAATTCATTATTGACCGAAGCCGGCATAACCGCAGATGACTGTAACGGTTGTTGCATTGGTTTGCCATGCTATGGTGAAAACAAAAAAATGGATGTTAGCATTGAAGCCAAACTTGTTAAGGCCTTGGCCCCCATCCCCGTTTACATAGTTAATGATGGCGTTGTTGGTTGGGCGGGCTCGCTGGAATGTGGTGAGGGTGTTCACCTTGTTGCCGGCACCGGCTCTATGGCTTTTGGTAAAGGTGTGGACGATACCATAATTCGCACCGGTGGATGGTGTGAGTTTTTTGGTGATGAAGGTTCTTGTTACTGGGTTGGTCGCAAGGTTATGAGCCTTTTTTCAAAACAGGCCGACGGCCGCGCACCAAAATCCGCGCTATACGACATTATTAAAGCCGACTACAATTTAACCGAAGACTTTGAAATAATTGATATTATTATAAATGATATTGCACCCCATCGCGAAAAGGTTGCGGCATTTCAAATGTATGCCCAAAAAGCCGCCGAAGCGGGGGACACTTCCGCCGCCGACCTTTATACTAAAGCGGCCGAAGAGTTAGCCCAAATTGTTATGGGTATTGTTAATCAGTTAAGGTGGTCTTCAAACGAAGTTACCGTTTCATATTTTGGTGGACTTTTTAAAGCGGGCGATTTAATCTTAACCCCTTTAAAAGAAAAACTTTCAAAATATGGTTGCCGTTTAGTGCCACCCAAACAGGGTGCTACCGAAGGCGCCTTACTACTGGCAGTAAATAAATTCAGTAAATAATCATTATTAGGAGGAAACGTTTATGTTTTTAACCGAAAAAGAAATTCTTGATACACCGGTGGCTCTTGCCAAAACCTGCGAAGTATTTGATAAACAGGCTAAAGAAATCGCTGACTTTTTTGCCGCAAATACCCAACGCAAATTCACCTTTTTTGGTTGTGGATCCAGCTATATGCTTTCAAAAAGCGCCGCAACTATATTTGCAGCAAAGCCTGACACCTATGCGTCGGCTATCCCTGCAGGCGACTACATTGTTAATCCCACCTTTTGGAAGGAAACTGTTAAAAATAGCATTATAGTTACCATTTCACGCTCGGGTAAAACTTCTGAAATGGTTCGCGCCGTAAAACATATTAAAGAAAACTACGGTTGTCCTGTTATTTCCCTTTCAATGAAGGATGATAACGACATTATGCCAATGAGCGGTCTTGACATTACCATGGACTGGTGTTATGACAACAGCGTTTGCCAAACCCGTACCGTTACAAACCTTTATGCCGCAGTATTACTTTTGGCTGCCGCCTATTCAAACGACACCGTTTTGGCACAGTCGGTTAAAGATGCCGCAAAATTAAATGCAGATTTTATTGCTAAAAATCGCCCCGTGTTGGAGCAAATTGCAGCACTTGACTGGCGCGATGTTACCGTTTTGGCCGATGGTCCTGTTTGCGGTATTGCTGAAGAGGGCGCACTTGCCTTTACCGAAATTGTAATGCTTACAGGTCGATACTTCCGTATGCTTGACTACCGTCATGGTCCTATTGTAATTAGCGGCAAACAAAGCCTTACCCTTATGTTGCTTAACCCATCTGAAGATTCTCTTCAGGGCGATATGGTGCGTGACGTTATGGCGCATGGCGGCCCTGTTGTTACTGTATCTAATAAGGCTGAAAACATTTATGGTGCAACCGCACACATCCAAATTGACGGCATTGAAGATTTCGCCGCCTTTGGTATTCCGTTTATTTACCTTGCCCAAATGACCGCTTTCTTAAAGTCAATTTCTTTGGGTGGTAATCCTGATGCACCTACCGGTTTGGATGCTTATATCACACTTAAATAAGGGGTAAAATAAAATGGCTTTAGTAAATACCAAACAAATGCTTTTAGATGCACAAAAAAACCACTATGCTATTGGTGCATTTAACGTAGAAAATATGGAAATGATGCAGGCGGTTATTGCCGCGGCCGAGGCGGAAGGCCTTCCTGTTATTTTGCAAACCACACCTTCAACCCTAAAATATGCTTCAACCGCAGTTTTTGCCGCAATGGCTGAAGCCATGGCAAAAGACGCCAGTGTACCGGTTGCAATGCATTTAGACCACGGTAGCAGTTTTGAACTTTGTAAGCAGGGTGCTTTAGACGGCTATACTTCGCTTATGATTGATGGTTCAAAATTACCTTTGGATGAAAATATTGAACTTGCCCGCAAGGTTGTCCAGCTTGCTGCCGCACAACCACTTGCCCCCAGTGTAGAGGCCGAACTTGGTCGACTTGGCGGTAAAGAGGATGATTTAGAGGTAAAAGAGGGCGAGGACCTTTGCACCGACCCTGCCGAGGCAGTAGAATTTGTTGAGCGTTCGGGCGTTGACAGTTTGGCGGTTGCTATTGGTACTGCACACGGCTTTTACAAGGGCACCCCTAAATTGGAGTTTGAGCGACTTGCCGCAATTAGGGATGCAGTTAGCGTTCCGCTGGTGCTTCATGGTTCATCTGGTGTACCGGATGAGGATGTTCGCCGTGCAATTTCACTTGGTGTATGTAAGGTTAACTTTGCCACCGAACTTCGCGTGGCTTATACCAATGCCGCCCGTGAAATTATTAAAGACGACAGCGTATATGACCCCAAAAAGTACGGCGCCGCAGGCCGTGAGGGAGTTATTGAACTTGTGCGTCATCGTATGAGAATTTGCTCAAAATAAAATTAGATTTGCCCGTCAAAAAATGGCGGGCAAATTTTGTGTTTTAAATAAATATTTATGAGGTCTATAATGTTAAATAAGTTTTTTGGAAGTAAGGATTTTTACGCCCGCGTTATGCGACTTATGCTACCTATTATGATACAAAACGGCATTACCAATTTGGTTAATATGCTTGATAACATTATGGTGGGGCAGGTAGGCACAGTTCAAATGAACGGTGTTTCGGTTACCAATCAACTGTTATTTGTATTTAATCTTTGTGTTTTTGGTGCAGTTTCAGGCGTTGGAATATTTGGTTCACAATATTTTGGTAAGGGTGACCATAAAGGCCTTAGAGATACCTTTAGGTTTAAAATTTTATTCTGCGTTTTATTAACGGTGCTTTGTATGGCGTTGTTTTTGATTTTTGGCGATAACCTTATAGGCCTTTACCTAAAGGGTGAAGGCTCGGCAGGGGATGCCAAGGCATCGCTTTTTTATGCAAAGCAGTATTTAAATATAATGCTTATTGGTCTTATTCCCTGCACTATAGCACAGTGTTA
>JAFNZJ010000103.1 GCA_017382915.1 Clostridia bacterium
CCGCGACCGCCACGGTTTTGAGCCTCATACTCATCACAAGCCATACGCTTAATATAACCGTTATTGGTTTTGGTAAGCACGCACTGCTCTTTGGGGATAAGGTCTTCAATATCAACCTCGCCCGCAACATCGGATATTTCGGTGCGGCGGTCATCGCTGTATTTATCACGCAGGTTAAGGCTTTCGGTTTTAACTATATCTAAAATTCTTGCTTTAGATGCTAAAATAGCCTCACACTCTTTGATAAATTCAAGCTTTTCTTTCAGCTCGTCCTCAATTTTTTGCTTTTCAAGTCCGGCAAGCTTACCTAACTGCATTTGAACAATGGCGGTGGTCTGCTCATCATCAAAGCCAAAGCGCTCGGTAAGGGCGGCTTTACTGTCATTAATGGTTTTTGAACGGCGAATTATTTCAATAACCTCATCAATAAAGTCAAGCGCGGTTTTAAGTGCCTCTAAAATGTGGGCGCGCTCGGCCGCTTTTTTGCGGTCAAACTCGGTACGGCGGCGGATAATTTCACACTGGAAGTCAATGCTTTCCTGCAGCATTTGTTTAAGTGTTAAAATTTGGGGCTTGCCGTTTACAATTGACAATAAAATTGCGCCAAAGGTGGACTGAAGTGCGGTGTAGGTATAAAGCTTATTAAGAACCACCTGTGGGCTGGCATCACGCTTAATATCTACAACAATTCTAATACCGCCGTCACGCTGGGATGAATAGTCAACAACATCATCAATGCCCTCAATCTTCTTTTCAGATGCAAGGTCATAAATATGCTTAACAAGGTCCTTTTTGCGTACCTTATAGGGAATTTCGGTAATAACTATACGGAATTTGCCGTTATTTGTTTCTTCAATTTCGGCCTTACCGCGTACAATTATTTTACCCCTACCTGTGGCATAGGCGGCACGGATACCGCTGCGACCCATAATAATACCACCTGTTGGAAAGTCGGGACCTTTAATATGCTCACAAAGCTCGGGTAAATCTGCCTCAGGATTATCAATAAGGCAGCACATAGCGTCAATAACCTCACCCAAATTGTGGGGTGGAATTTCGGTTGCCATACCAACCGCAATACCGCTGGAGCCATTTACCAAAAGCTGTGGAAAGCGTACAGGTAAAACCTCCGGCTCCTCCAGACGGTCATCATAGTTGGGCACCATATTAACGGTGTCCTTTTTAATGTCATCCAGCATACTGTATGAAAGACGGTTCATTTTTGATTCGGTATAACGGTAGGCGGCGGCGGGGTAGCCGTCAATGTTACCAAAGTTACCGTGACCGTCAATTAAAGGATAACGGAGTGAGAAATCCTGCGCCATACGCACCATTGCATCATAAACGCTGGCATCACCGTGCGGATGATACCTACCCAAAACGGTACCAACGGTATCGGCGCACTTACGGTATTTGCTTTCGGGGGTAAGGCCATTTTCATACATGGTATAAAGTATGCGGCGGTGTACCGGCTTTAAGCCATCCCTAACATCGGGCAGGGCACGACCTACAAGTACCGACATTGAGTACTGTAGCATACTTTGTTTAACTTCATCGGTTATTTCAACAGGAATAATAGTAGTCTCTTCACTGCTTGGCCAATAAACCTTTTCTTGCTTTGCCATTAGTTCTCTCTCCTTTCCTTAAATATCCAAATCGGTTGCATAAATTGCGTTATCTTCAATAAATTTGCGCCTTGGCTCAACCTCTTCACCCATTAAGATGGTAAAGGTTTCATCGGCAAGGGCGGCATCCTCCATAGTAACCCTTAAAAATGTTCTGCGTTCGGGGTCCAGGGTGGTCTCCCACAATTGTTCGGGGTCCATTTCACCAAGACCCTTATAGCGCTGTACATCTACATTGCCGCCAAGTTCTTCAATTTTTGCGGCCTTTTCCTCATCGGTAAAGACATCAAAGTGCTGTTTGCCCTTTGCAATTCTGAAAAGCGGGGGCTGTGCCAAGTAAATATGACCAGTTTCAATAAGCTCGGGCATATAGCGGAAGAAAAATGTAAGAAGCAGGGTACGAATATGGCTACCGTCAACGTCGGCATCGGCCATAATTACTATTTTATCATAACGAAGTTTGGTTATATCAAAGTTTTCACCAATACCGGTACCAAGAGCAGTGATAACGGGGGTTAACTTATCGTTGCCGTAAACCTTATCCTCACGGGCCTTTTCAACGTTAAGCATTTTACCCCAAAGCGGAAGTATTCCTGATAGGTGGCATTTCTGCCCTCCACCGCTGAGCCGCCTGCAGAATCACCCTCAACGATGTAAATTTCGGTTTTGGTGGGGTCGTTTGAAATACAGTCGGTAAGCTTTTCGGGCATACGGGTTTTATTACCAATACCCGCCTTATTACGAGATGCTTCTCTGGCTTTTTGTGCGGCCTCACGCGCGTTGGATGCCGCAATTGCCTTATCAATGACAATTTTTGCCTCAGCAGGATGCTCCTCCAAATACTGATAAAGCTTATCGTTTATAATATTTCTAACAAGGGTACCGATGGATGTATTACCAAGCTTTGCCTTGGTTTGGCTTTCAAACTGTGCATCGGCAAGCTTAACCGAAACAACAGCAACTAGACCTTCCATAATATCGTCACCCTTAAGGTTATCAGAATCTACCTTAAGCTTTTTAAAGTCGTGGGCATATTTATTTACAACCCTTGCCACAGTTTGACGGAATGCCTGCTCATGAGTACCGCCGTCAATGGTGTGCAGAGTATTGGCAAAGGACATAATTTTACTGTCATATGCGGTGGACCAGATAAGTGCCAGCTCGGCCTCCTCATCATCCTTACCGCCCGAAAGATAAATAACCTCACTGTTAAGGGGTTCCTTTTTAATGCCCTCTAACAAATATTCAACATATGATTTTATACCACCCTCAAAGCAAAGGTCATCACTTTTTCCCTTGGTAACTATGTTGTCATCGGTGCGGCAATCGGTAAGCACAACGCGTATACCTGCATTAAGAAATGCCTGCTCACGAAGACGGTTTAAAAGTGTTTCATAGTCATAGGTGGTGGTGTCGGTAAAAATAGTGGGGTCGGGTTTAAAGGTAACGGTGGTACCGGTTTCATTAGTTTCACCAATAACCTCTAAATCGGTTACAATGACGCCCTTTTCATAGCGCTGCCTATAAATATTTTTGCCGTCTTTAACCTCAACCTCAAGCCAGTTTGAAAGAGCATTAACAACCGAAGCACCAACGCCGTGCAAACCGCCCGAAACCTTATATCCGCCGCCGCCGAATTTACCGCCGGCGTGCAAAATGGTAAATACAACAGTTACGGTAGGAATGCCCTTTTGCGGGTTTATACCAACCGGTATACCACGACCGTTATCGGTTACACGAATAATACCGTCATCAAGTAAATCTACACTTATTTTGGTACAGTACCCTGCCAGCGCCTCATCTATAGAGTTATCTACAATTTCATAAACCAGATGATGCAGACCCCTTTCACCCGTGGAGCCAATATACATACCGGGGCGCTTTCTAACCGCTTCAAGCCCCTCTAAAACCTGTATGGAATTTTCATCATAATTTTGGGTTACAGGGGTGCTTAAATCATTTGTGCTCATAAAAATTCTCTCTTTCTTTAAAAAATAAAACTAAAGGTAAATATTTTTTGATAAATTACGCTTATTAAGTGTGGTTGGCGATATTTGAGATATATACACCGTTTTTTGCCTTTGCTTTTTGGGGCAAACCACCACAAAAGATTTTGGCAAATCAAAGCTTACCGTTACTACCTCGCCGTTTTTTTCGGCTTTATTCAGGTAGTCGCGGGTGTTTTTTGAAACGGTTGATGTATCCATATCAAAAATACCAATAATGTCCTTGGTTTTAACAACCTTTTCTCCGCCTAAATGAAGGTACATAAGCCTTTTTTGTAATTTACTGCAACTATTTTACAGTAATGTTACAAAAATTTCCCCCCTCCATTTGAAATACGGTACCACTTTCAAGTCCTTTTATATTTGACGGGTCACAGCAGGTTATAAAAACCTGCCAGTCCTTAATGTGGTTTAAAATAAAATCCTGCCTGCTTTTATCAAGCTCACTCATAACATCATCAAGCAGGGCAACGGGGTACTCACCCGCAATTTTTTTAATAACCTTGGCTTCTGACAGCTTTAAGGTAAGGCAAACACTGCGCTTTTGACCCTGTGAGCCAAAATTTTTAAGCGGGTTGCCGTTAAGGGTAAGGTTTAAATCATCGCGGTGGGGTCCAACCGAGGTAACACCCTTAAAAACATCCTCTTTTCTTGCCTGCTTTAAGATTTTTTTAATATCATCAACCTCGGCAGAGGCGGGAATTGTGGAACTGTAGGCAATATTAAGAGTTTCTTTTTCACCCGAAATACCGCTATAAAGCTCAGGTGTGGTGTCACCTAAAATTTCAACATAACGAAGTCTGTATTTAATAATTTCTTTTGAAAGGGTGGCAAGACTTGTTTCAAAATCGTCTAAAAAATACTCAACATCTAAATTATATTTAATATCCCTTAAAATGCTGTTGCGCTGTGCCACCGCTTTATAGTAATTTCTTAATTTTTCATTATAAATTGGGTAAAGCTGACCAATGGCGGTGTCTAAAAATCGGCGCCTTACGGCAGGACCGTCATTAATAAGATTTAGGTCTGCGGGGGAAAATACAATAGCATAAAATTCACCCGCTAATGCCGCGGCAGAGGATAACTTTTTGCCCGAAAGCTCGGCTTTTCTTTTATCCTCAATTATTATTTTGGCGTTTTTTTCCACCCCGCCAAAAACAAAATCAAGACTGTTTACCGCCCTTTGCTTTTCAAAGCCTAAAAGCTCACTATCCTTTGCGCCACGAAAACTTTTGGCACCGCAAAAAAGCCAAATGGCCTCTAACAAATTTGTTTTACCCTGCGCGTTGTCGCCAAAAATTACATTCATATTTTCATTGGGGCAAAATTCTAACTCATTAAAATTGCGAAACCCCGATGAAGTAAGTTTTTTAACTATCATACCACTACTTTATAAACGGCGCCTTCAAACTCCACCGTGTCACCCTCATAAAGCTTTTTACCGCGCTGAAGGCATACTGCACCGTTTACCTTAACCTCACCGCCGGTAATAACCATTTTTGCGTGACCGCCCGTTGAAACGGCTGCCGCCAGCTTTAAAAAACTGTCAAGCTTAATAAATTCGGTAGTTATTTTTATATTTTCCATCATTTTAAAAGCATAGGCATTACTAAATATAAAAATTCATCGCCATCTACGGGGTATAATGCCGCG
>JAFNZJ010000104.1 GCA_017382915.1 Clostridia bacterium
CTGCTGTTTTTTAGGTGTAGCGCCAAGCAAATAACCTGTTTTAAGGTCTTGTGATGTATCACCTGAAATTGCGGCAACAATACAAATGATTGAGCCGATTGCAATTGCGGCCTGCATACCTGCGGCACCAATCTCACCACAAATTTTAAGTATAAGTGTTGCAATAAGCAGTGTTGCAATGGCCATACCCGAAACAGGGTTGTTTGAACTACCTACAAGACCAACCATACGGGAAGATACAGTGGCAAAGAAAAAGCCAAAAATAACAACTATAATTGCGCCAACCAATGATACGGGAATAGCGGGAACAAGCCAAACCAAAAGAGTAAGCACTAAAATGGCAATTAAAACCACAGTCATGCTAATATCCTGTGCTGTGCGCTCAGTACCCTTGCCACCCATAATATTAAAGCTCTTCATTGAATCGCGGAAGGTACGAACAATAAGAGGAAGTGATTTAATAAGGCTAATAATACCGCCTGCGGCCAAAGCACCTGCACCGATATAGCGAATATATGTGCCCCAAATTCCGTCAGCGCCCGATGCGGCAAAAATTTCACCAATACTTTGTGTACCTGGGTAAAGTGTTAGGTTACTGCCAAAAATAACAATTAAGGGAATAAGCACCAACCAGCTAAGCAGACCGCCCGAGAACATATAAGATGAAATTTTAGGTCCACAAATATAGCCAACGCTCATAACGGCGGGGTAAATTTGTGTGCCGATAGCACCGGGGTAGGTGTTTGCGGTGCCCCTTAAATTAACCTCACTGGGGACTACCTTTAAGCCGTCAATAACAAATTTAAAAAATGCCGAAAAGCCCATACCGGCAAAAACGGTGGAAGCGTTTGAACCGCCCTTTTCACCTGCAAGCATAACCTCTGCACAGGCCTGTCCTTCGGGGTAGGGTAAGGTGCCATGCTCACGCACAATAAGTGCATTTCTTAGCGGTACCATAAAAAATACGCCTAAAAGACCGCCGATAAGTGCAATAAGTGTAAGCTCAATAATGCTGGGCATTTCCATAACGCCTTCGTTTGCCCATAAAAATAAAGCGGGCATGGTAAAAATGGCACCTGCAGCAAGTGATTCACCTGCCGAGCCTATTGTCTGCACAATATTGCTTTCAAGTACCGAATTTTTCCTTAAAATAACGCGTATAACGCCCATACCAATAACTGCGGCAGGTATTGATGCCGAAACGGTCATACCAACCCTAAGTCCTAAATAGGCGTTTGCCGCACCAAATATAACCGCCAAAAGCACACCAATTACAATTGATGTTATTGTAAGCTCGGGTGTGATTTTTGAAGCGGGAATATAAGGCTTAAATTCTTTGTTTTCCTGCATAAAAAAATTCCTTTCAAATTTGTATTATATACAAAGGTATTATACCATATTATAGGGTCAAACACAAGACCGGATATTGGTTAGGTCGCATTTATATTTATAACGTCCTCATTGGTTTTTGAAAATACCATTTTTTGACCTGAATATAAACTGCAATAGCCCGAAAGCACAAAGCTTATTATTGCCGCCAATGAAGTGTATAAAATTCCGTTGCCGCTAAAAAGCTCGGCCGCCAAAATAATGGTGGAAATTGGACAGTTGGTAACACCGCAAAACAGTGCCGCCATACCTACCGCCGCACCAAGGGCAGGGTCAAGACCTATAAGGGTTGCCATAGCACCGCCAAAGGTTGCACCAATAAAAAATGTAGGAACGATTTCGCCACCCTTAAAGCCTGCTCCAATGGTTATTGCTGTGAAAATTATCTTAAGCAAAAAGGCTTCATACCGCACTTCGCCCGTTTCAAAAATGCGGTTAATTACCTCTATTCCGCCACCGTTATAATCTGTGGTACCAAAACAAAGGGTAAGCAGCACTATTATTACACCGCCGGTAATTGCCCTTAAATAGCCGTTTTTAATAAGTTTTTCAAAAACAGAGTGGGTAATATGCATTGCCCTACAAAAAATTATACTAACTATTGCCGAAAGCATTGCAATAATAACAACCTTCCAAACTATATCAAGCTCAAGTTCGGGCATTGCCTTAAGATTAAAGCGTTCGGGGTGAACCGATAATAGAGTAGAAACAAAGTAGGCGGTAACGCTTGAAATAATGCCGGGTAAAAATGCCGCCGAGCATAAACTACCAACACTTACCACTTCAATTGCAAAAACAAATGCGCCAAGCGGTGTACCAAAAAGCGCCGAGAAAAACGCCCCCATTGAACTAAGGGTTACAATATGTCTGGTTTTTTCATCCAGCCTTAAAACCTTACTAAGAAGGGTTGAAATGCTGCCGCCAAGCTGAAGTGCCGCACCCTCACGACCGGCAGAGCCGCCCAAAAGGTGGGTTACTATAGTACCCAAAAATACGGCGGGAGCCAGTAAAATTGATACGGGCTTATTGTTTTTTGTGCTTTCAAAAACTTGATTTGTTCCAACACCCGTTACCCTGCATAATTTATAAAGCGCTGTTATTATTATTCCGCCAATTGGCAGTAAATATAAAAGCCAGCCGTTTTCACCCCTTAAATTAGTGGCAAGGTTAATTGATTTTGCGAATAAAGCACCAACAACACCGCAAATCAAACCTATTAAAAGACCAATAAAAACAAGGCGCAAAAAATTAAAGACATATGTTTTATAGCCTTTAAACTCTTTTTTGGTTTTTTTGGTTAAGGTCATAATAAAAGCCTCTTTTCAACAAACTAATATAAAGTATAGCATAGCTAAACTAAACTTTCAAATGCTAAATTCTATATATTCAAATATTTGTAACTAAATTGTAACAGTTTTTTGTTTTACAAACCGAAAAATATGTGGTAGAATATATTAAAAGGCACAGAAAGGGGGCGTAGGACCTATGTCGCTTAAAAATTTATTTAGTAATAAAACATTTGTTGTTGCTGTTTCTTTGCTTCTTGTTTTGGCGTTAGGTGCCACCTTATTCGGCATTGAATATGCATCGGCTGTGGATGATAAAAATAGCTTAAGCAGTGAGCTTGAACAGTTTAAAAAGCAAAACGCGGCTTTACAGTCTGAAAATGCCGCCAACAAAGCCAAGGCAGAGCAAAATGCTAAAGACAAAGAACAACTTCAGTCTAAAATAAATGCGCTTGAAAAAGAAAATTCACAGCTTAAACTTACCAAAGCAAATAAAAAGCCAAATTCCGGCAAAGTAAGCACTACTACCACCAATAATAAAGTGGTTGCACCAAAAATCAATATGTCGCTTCTTACTGCCCCAAATACGGGCAGTAAGGTGTGCTATCTTACCTTTGATGATGGCCCATCAGATAACACACTTAAAATATTGGATATTTTAAAAAAAGCCAATGCAAAGGCTTCTTTTTTTGTAATTAGCACATCAAAGCTTAGCTATATAAAACGCGCCTATAATGAGGGGCATACAATAGGTCTTCACGCTAATAACCATGATTACGCAAAAATATATAAAAGTGATACCGCCTATTTTGATGACCTTTCAAAAATCCAAAGCAAGGTTAAAAACTTAATAGGAGTTGATACAAAAATCATACGCTTTCCCGGTGGAAGCAGTAATCTGGTCAGCAAAAAATATTCAAAAGGCATTATGACCCGCCTTGCAAAAAAGGTAACGGCAAAGGGGTATGTTTATGTTGACTGGAATGTAGACTCAACCGATGCATCAGCCGCTAAAAGACCCAAAGCAGCAATTGTAAAAAGTGTTCAGACCTATGCTAAAAATAAAGGTGATATTTGCCTTTTAATGCACGACACTTCGGCAAAGACCACCACCGTTGATGCCCTGCCCGAAATTATCTGCTATTTAAGGGGTCTGGGCTACCGCTTTGAAGCACTTAAGGTTGACAGTCCAATTTTTCATCACGGAATCAATAATTAAAAAACATCCGATTTATCGCCCTTTGAAAAGCGGGCGCAAGAGTCGGATGTTTTTTTAATAAAAAGTAAAAAATGCTTTTTTAGTTTGCTTTTGGCTTGAAGAAATTAGTATAATATGGTATTATATTTATAACTTAAAAATTAAGGGGAATTGAAATGGATAATATTAGTGAACAACTGGTTAAAATCAGAAAAACCACCAAAGATACTATCTTTACTGTTGGTATTTGGGCGTTGGCATTTTTACTGGTTTATTGTTTAGTAAGTGTAGGTCTTAATTTGCCTAACCTTTTTGCATTTGCTATACTTTTTGCCTTGGGTGTAATTTACGGTGCATTTAAGCTTACCAAGCTTTTAGACATTGAATATGAATATATTGTTGTTAACCGTGATATGGACATTGATAAAATCACCGCTAAAAGCAGTCGTAAGCGTATTGTAAGTGTAAAACTTACCGAAGTGCAGGAATTTGGTCTGCTTACCGAATCAAAAATTAAAGCCTTTGAGCATAAGAATTTTGATGAAAGGTTTTTGTGCTGTAACGCAAATGATGAAATCTATTATATGATTTATAAGCACCCAAAAAAAGGTCTTGTTTTAATAATGCTTGCTATGAATGAGCGCACTAAAACAGAGGCCTTAAAATCAATTCCTAAAATTGCACAAATCAGTTAGTTTTAAGGGAGCAATTATTTATGAAGGTATTAAGTGCTGAACAAACAAGGCTGGTTGAACAGGCCGCCTTTAAAATAGGTATGAGCGGTGAGCGTTTAATGGAAAACGCAGGCGCCGCCGCTACCAGAGAAATCAATAAGCATTACCCCGTTAATACCTTAAATGCCGTTGTAGTGGTAGGTCAGGGTAATAACGGCGGTGATGGTTATGTTGTTGCCCGCAAGCTTAAAGAATATGGCGCAAAGGTTTCGGTTATAATGGCTATGGGTATTCCCCTTACCAAGGACAGTAGCCTTATGTTGTCCCGCGCAAAGCAGGCCCAAATTTCCACCCTTAATTATTATGATAATGTTGACCTTTGTCGCAACCTTATTGATTCGGCAGATATTATTGTTGATTCAATTTTTGGCATTGGTTTTCACGGCGCCCCCGATAGGGATGTTAGCGAAATAATAAACATAGTTAATAATTCATCCGCAAAAAAGGTTGCCCTTGATTTGCCAAGCGGTCTTACTGCCGATAACGGTGAGGTTTTAGGTGCGGCTATTAAGGCAGACCTTACCATTTCATTTATTGGTTATAAGCTTTGCAACTTTAAATTCCCCGCATCAAACTATTGCGGTAAGGTTGTTGCAGTTTCAATCGGCGCCCCCGATGAAGCTACCAAAAATAATTATTACGCCGATGTAGTTACTTATAAAAAAGCATTGGCAAGTCTTAATAATATCCCATCAAATGCTCACAAAGGGCAAAAAGGCACCGCACTTATTATTGGCGGTAGTTATGGTATGGCGGGGGCACCTATGCTTGCCGCACGCGCCGCAATGCGTAGCGGTGCAGGTGTGGTAAAGGTTGCCCTGCCCAAAAGCATTTATTCCGTGGCAGCATCAATGCTGCCGGAGGCGGTTTTTACCCCGCTTGATGAAAATGACGGTGCGCTTTGCACCCAAAGTATTAACAGCAGTATTTTTAAAAATATAAAAGCTATGCTAATCGGTCCCGGTATTGGTTGTAATGCCGACACCGTTTCGGCAGTGGCAAGGGCGCTGGCTTTTTCGGCTGTGCCAACCGTTATTGATGCCGACGGACTAAATGCAGTGTCTAATGATACGGAAATATTAAATCAAATAAAGGCCCCCGTAATAATCACACCGCACGTGGGTGAAATGGCACGCCTTATAGGTAAAACCACCGATTATGTTAATAATAACAGAATATCGGTTGCTATGGAATATGCCACTAAAAATGGCGTTATAACTGTGCTTAAGGGCGCATATACTGTAATAGCCACACCCGATGAGCAGCTTTATATTAACACCACCGGTAATGAGGCTATGGCAACCGCAGGTAGTGGGGATATGCTGGCAGGTATGATTGCGGCATTCCTTGCAAACGGTATGGAGCCCGTATTAGCGGCAGTATCGGCGGTTTGCCTGCACGGTGCCGCGGGTGATATGGCGGCAAATGATTTAGGGGTAAGGGGCGTACTTACAACCGATATGATTGAACGCCTGCCGTATGTTTTTAAACCCCGATTTGGGAGATAGCTTATGAAAAAAAGCCTTTTGGTTTTGGTGTTCGTTGCTTTGATTTTTTTGCTAACTGCTTGTGGCGGTGGGCAAGATAAAATTTCGGCCGCAGGGGCAGGGTATAGCTGTAATGCTAAAATTACCTATGGCAGTGAAATTAAGGCAGATGCAAAGCTAAAGGTTACGGGCGGCGGAGTTTTTTCGGCTACCATTATATCCCCAAAGGAATTTGAAGGTTTAACCTTTAATTTTGATAATGAAAATATGTCATTATCCTACGGCGACCTTAAGGCCGATAAAATAAGTGTCGCAGATGATTTTTATGGCTTTGCCGACCTGTTGAACGGCATTTTTTTAAAGCTTACAACCGGTAGTCCTACGGCGGTCGGCAGTGGTGATGACTATATTTATAACGGTCAAAGTGATTTGTATAGGTTTTCGGTCACCTTTAATGGTGACGGATTTCCAAAGCAAATTTCGGTGCCCCAAGCAGGGCTTACAGTAACTCTTAGTGATTGGCAGTACTGATTATGCGTATAAAAGATGTTGAATTTGAACTAGTCCGTTCAAACCGCCGCACACTTGCCATTGAGGTTAAGGCGGGCGGTAAGGTTTTGGTAAGGGCACCGCAAAAACTGGACAAAAAGCAGATAATAAAATTTGTTAGCAGTAAATATGACTGGATGCTTAAAAGCATTGAGCGGCAAAAGAAAAATAAAAAAGCCGCCACCTTTACCGATGAACAGCTTGCTAAATTAAAGCAAAGCGCCAAAGAAATTATACCAAAAAGGGTGCAGTATTTTAGTAAAATAATGGGTCTTTACCCAACCTGTGTTAAAATTTCTTCGGCCAAAACTCGCTTTGGTAGTTGTAGCGCTAAAAATAGCCTTAATTTTTCTTTTTACTTAATGCTTTACCCAATAGATGCTATTGATTATGTAGTTGTTCACGAATTGGCACACATAAAGCATAAAAACCATTCAAAGGATTTTTACCGCCTTATTGAAAAGGTTTTGCCCGATTATAAAAACCGTGAAGCCCTTTTAAAAAACAAATAATTTTTAAAAGCCGTACCAATTAAGGTGCGGCTTTTAATTTGCTGATGATAACCTTGCCCTTAGGCAATTAAAACCAAAACACAAAAATTTGCATAGTATGTAGTGTAATAAAGGTTAAAGTTTTGGCTAAGAAGGGCGGGGATAATATGAACCAGAATTTCGCAATAACAGGTACCGTAACCTATGCAATAAAAGGGCGCGATGCACTTAGGCGCCACGGTTATAAGGCGCAGTTAAAACGCACCGTAAATTCTATTGAAGGCGCAGGCTGTGGCTATGGTGTTATAACCAATTGTAAAGCAGATATAATAGAGGTTATTTTTAATAAATATGGTATAAAGCTTTTAAAAATTGTTGAGCACGGGGTTGAGGGCTGATGATATATTTAGACAATGCCGCAACCACAGGCAAAAAACCTGAAATAGTTATAAAAAGCGTTAATAATGCCCTTAGAACTATGTCAGCAAATCCCGGCAGGGGAGGGCACACCTTATCAAACAGGGCTTCTGAGGCGGTTTTTGAGGCAAGGCAAAAGGTTGCAAAGATGTTTGATGCAGATGATGATAGGGTTATTTTCACCCCAAACTGTACAACGGCGCTGAATATTGCCATTAAAGGTGTTATAAATAGTGGGCAGGGGATAGTTATATCTTCATTAGAGCATAACGCAGTTACCAGACCTACCGTAACCGTAAATAAAAAGGGTTGCCCCGTAAAGGTGGCAGAGGTTATTTTTGGCGATGCCGATGCCACGCTACGCTCATTTGAGCGCTCCATTGATAAGAACACCGCCGTTGTTGTTTGCACACACGCATCAAATGTAAGCGGTGAAATTTTGCCTATTGAAAAGATTGGCGCCCTTTGTAAGGATAGGGGAATAACCTTTATTGTTGACGCCGCACAGACCGCAGGCGTACTGCCTATCAGCACCAAAAAAATGAATATAGATTTTCTTTGTATTGCGCCACATAAGGGGCTGTATGCCCCAATGGGCACCGGCATTTTAATAGCAAACAGTGAAATACACTATCCCCTCATTGAAGGTGGAACTGGTGTTAATTCCTATTCATTAGAACAACCGTCAGACTACCCCGAAAGGCTTGAAAGCGGAACGGTTAATTTACCCGGTATAGTTGGTATTTCGGCAGGTATAGATTTTGTAAATTCAAAGGGAACGGGGCAAATTTATTTGTCTGAACTTGCTTTAATTGAGCGGCTTTATAACGGGCTTAGCAAAATTTCAGGGGTGATTTTATATACACCAAAACCGCAAAAGAATAAATATGTTCCCCTTTTATCCTTTAACCTGCGTAGTATGCCATCAGATATGGTGGCAGAAAAGCTTTCGCTTATGGGCTTTGCGGTAAGGGCAGGGCTACACTGCGCACCGCTTGCCCATAAAAGAATGGGTACAATAGATGGCGGAACAGTAAGGGTAAGCACAGGTGTTTTTAATAATATAAATGAAATTGATGCCTTTATACGGGCGGTTAGCAAAATTAAAAAATAGTTATCTTGACATTTTTTGCCTGTTTATGTATAATGATGTTGATAAATCAACTTCACCCTAGAGGAGCATATTATGATAAACAGGTTTGAAAAATTTTCGTTTTCTATTTCAGCAATACACCGCTTTTGGCACAGAATAGCGGCCGATGAAATGATGAAATTCGGGCTTAAGGGTCCGCACGTTATTTATTTGGTTGCCTTAAAGCGTTTTGAAAATGGTATAACAGCCGCCGCCCTTGCAGAGCTGTGTGGCAGAGATAAGTCGGATGTTTCGCGCGCAATTACCTCAATGGAGGAAAAGGGCTTTGTTGTAAAGGATGGCGAAAACAATAACCTTTACCGCGCCAAACTAAAGCTTACCGAAGAAGGCAAAAAAGCCGCACTTCACATCAGTGAAAGGGCCTGCCTTGCGGTTGAAAAGGGCGGTAAAGGTCTTACTAATGAGGACAGAATCAAGTTTTATGAGGTTTTAGAAATTATTGCATCAAACCTGCAAACAATAAGTGAAGATGGTCTTCCGAAATAAAAATAAGCAGTATCTAAAAAAGATACTGCTTATTTTTTTACATTATTCTACAGGTGTTTTTTGAATAAACAGAACACCTAAAGTGTTTCTTCCGCAGTGTACCGAAACGGTAGCACCTGCCCTGGTAACATGAAGCTCTTTGCAATTCAATTTTTCTTTAACTATATCTACAATAGAGTTTACAACTTCTTCATCGCAACCGGCATGGGTAACAAAAACGTGGTCGGTAATAATGTTATCGGCATTTTCAAGGCGTTCTTCAGCATAGGTTTTAAGTACATCTGCAAATTTGCCGCGGTACTTTTTGGTAACACCCATACTACCGTTTTTAACATCAATACAGGGCTTTAATTTAAGCAGGTTAGCACCAAGTGCCGCAATTGATGAGCAACGGCCACCCTTGTGCAGGTATTCAAGACTATCAATAACAAATGAAGCATTTACATTTGGCTTAAGCTCTTCAATTTTTTCGCAAATTTCTTTTGCGCTAAGGCCCTGCTCGGCCATTTCGGCGGCAGCAATAACCAAAAGACCAACGCCGGTTGAAAGGTTTGCACTGTCAATAACATATACATTTTCAAGTTCTTCAGCGGCAAGGTTTGCGGCGTGGTTATTAACCGACATTTGTGAACTGATGGTAAAGAAAATAACCTCTTCAGCATCCTCTAACTGTTTTTCAAAAAACTCTAAATGCTCTGCCATATTTGTGGCGGAGGTTTTAGGTAAGGTGCCTGTGCGGTCGTGGAATGCGTAAAGGTCATCAGGTGTTACCTCAATGCCGTCAATAAGTGATTCATCACCTAAAGTAATGCGGAAAGGGTTAAGCTTAATATCATAGCGTTCACAAAGTTTTGGGCCTAAATCACAACTGCTGTCGCAGCAAATTTGAATTTTCTTTTTAGACATTATTATGTAATCCTCCTATAAAATGAGTGAATTTACCCTAACATTATAACATTTTTTGACTTAAAAAGCAATAGATAAAGATAATGAGTTTTTAAGGCATTATTTGTAAAATTTTATAGCAGTATTTGCAAACTCTTTGCAGGGGGCAAGTGCGGTTTTTTTGTTATAGGCTATGCCAATAGTCCTTGAAAGTGATGGTTCAAGCTTTAAAATTTTAACACCTGCAGGGCAGTTACCTGTGCTAAGTCTTGGCAAAATTGTAACACCCAAATTTTCCCTTACCATATAAAGGGCAGAATCATTTTCAACCGAATTAAGTGGTATAACCTCACTAAAATTATTATAGTTTAAATAACTGTCCAAAAATGGCTCGGCAGGGCAAATAAAGGGGTATTTATAAAGGTCTTTTAAAAAGGCCGTGTCTTTATTTAAAAATGTGTTTTGGGGTACTGCAGCCACAAATTCATCCTCAAAAAGGGCAACAAAGTTTTCTTTAACCGCCTCTTTAACACCAAACACAATGTCCGCCCTTTTTTCATCAAGGCACTCCTGCAAATAATCATCAACCAGAATTTCAATTTTTACATTTGGCATTATTTGTTTGAATTCTTTAATAAGCTTTGGTAAAACCTGTAGCGCAATGCTTGAATATGTACCGATTTTAAGCGTTTTTTGATTTTGTGCACTTAACTTATTGGCAGTTTCAAAAAGGTCGGTTTCGGCCTTTTTTAGGCTTAAAAACTTTTTGCATAGCAGTTCACCCTCGGGGGTGATTTCAACACCCTTGCGGGTGCGGTTAAAAAGCTTTACGCCAAGTTCTGCCTCTAACGAATCGGCAATGTGCGATAGGGCGGAGGGGGTGTAATTTAACTGCTCTGCCGCGCGGGAAAAATTTTTATATTTAACTATTAGCAAAAAGGCATTTAGTTTTTTACTGTCCAGAACACTCGCCCCTTTTATTATGAAAATTTTTCATAAAATTATTATATAATTCCGTTTCACTTTTGTCAAGCAAGATGCTAAAATATTTGTATAATTTGGGTGGTGATTTATGTGAAAAAACAAATCTTGGGCGAAGCAAAAAATCTACTTATGATATTTATTGCCGCGTTATGCTCATTTAGTGCGCTTCATGTGTTTGTTATTCCGTCAAATTTTTCGCCCAGCGGTGTAGACGGTATAAGCACAATTATTTATGAACTTACCAACATAAATATAGGTTGGTTTAAATTGGGTATAAACCTACCCTTAATGGTTATTGCGTGGTTTGTACTTAAAAAGCGGTATGTAATTTATGTAAGCCTTTTCACCATTTTAGATTCATTGGGTGTAATTTTTTTAGAAAAAATTGATTTTTATACCTTTGTTCCAAGCGGTCTAACCTCGGCAGAGGAGTTGGCATACAGGCTTATTTCGGCAATATTTTCGGGTGTTTCAATTGGTGTTTGTACAGGTATTATGTTAAAGCTTGGCGCATCGACCGGCGGTGTAGATATTGTGGCATCCTTAATAAGCCGCAAAAACCAACATATTCATATTGAGCGAATAATCAGCATTTTTTGCTATACAATAATTGCTTGTTCATATTTTGTGTATTGGGATTTAACCAGCGTTTTACTTTCGGTTATACAGATTTTTGTATTTGAGTGGACGGCGGCAACCCTGCTTAAAAAGGACCGCTACGCTATTGAGGTTAAGGTAATTACTAAACAGCCCGAAGCCATTAGGGATGAAATACTGCACAAATTTAACCATAGTGCAACCATTTTAAAGGCAAACGGTATGTTTACGGGTGATGATTATTATATGGTTATAACCCTTTTAGACAGTAAAAATGCAGTGGAATTTATGAATATTATGAAGCGGCATACCGATACCTTTGCCTACTTTACCGATGGTGCAAAGGTGCAGGGCGATTTTCATTTTGGCGAGCAAACCGTTAAGGTTAAATAAAGTGAAAAGGCAGGGAAGTTTTAATCTTCCTTGCCTTTTTGCTTTAGTTTTATTTAATGTACTTATCTAAAAAGTCGTAACCCTCACACAGTGCGTCCCAGGTGGGGCGGTGTCCGGTTGCGTGGTTAACAATTTTAAGTTTTTCGGGTGCATCGCAGTAGCCGTCAGCCTTTTTCATATATTCAAAGCTTTGCATGTCATCGTATTTGCCGGCAAGCAGGCAAAAGGGTATTCCGCCCTTAAGGCTAAGCAGTGATGCATGGTCGGCGCCCTTTTCTTTTAAAAGCTCTAGCTTTTTGCCCCAATACCAAATATCATCCCAGTTTGACTACTCAAAGCCAAAGCCAAAATCACTGGTAAGAATTGCCTTAATACGGTCTTCTAAACAGCCGGTGTAAAATGCCA
>JAFNZJ010000003.1 GCA_017382915.1 Clostridia bacterium
AAGAATTTTAGATATAGTTAAAACCGAAAGCCTTAACCTGCGTGATAAATACAGCGATGACCGTCGCACCGAAATATCCGATGTTGCGGGTGAGGTTGATATTGAAGACCTTATCCCCAAAGAGCAGTGCGTGCTTACCAAAACCAATAACGGTTATATTAAGCGTATGGCTTGTGATGAGTATGAGGCTCAAAACCGTGGCGGTCGCGGTATTCGCGGTATGACCACCCGTGAGGATGATGTGGTTGAAAGTATGTTTACCTGTCTATCCCACGACTGGGTGCTTATGTTCAGTAACCTTGGTAAGGTTTACCGCCTTAAGGCATATGAAGTGCCCGAAGGCAGCCGTACCGCAAAGGGTATGAACATTGTTAACCTGTTACCCTTGCAGCAGGGTGAAAAAATTATGACCATACTTCCCGTTCCCCAAATGGAGGAGGGCAAGTTTATTTGTATGGGTACCAAAAATGCCATTATCAAGCGCACCCCGCTTGAAGCATTTAAAAATATCCGCAAAAGCGGACTTATTGCCCTTTCCATTGATGAGGGTGATGAGCTTTGCTTTGTTAAGCTTACCGATGGCAGTTCAGATTTACTGGTTGCCACCAGACAGGGTAAGGCCATCCGCTTTAATGAAAGCGGTGTTCGCAGTATGGGTCGTACCGCCCGCGGCGTTAGAAGCATTAAGCTTGCTGAGGGTGATGAGGTAATCGGTATGATAGTTGCCAAAGATGGTGACAGAGTGCTTACCGTTACCGAAACAGGCTTTGGCCGTATTAGTGAAATTTCTGACTACCGCCTGCAGTCGCGTGGTGGTAAGGGTATTATTAACTACCGCACCGCTAAATACGGTAATGTTGCGGCAGTAATTTCACCCGATGAAGATGATGATTTAATTATGATTTCATCAAGCGGTATTATTATAAGAATTCATTTAGGTGAGCTTAATGTTTACCGCAGACCCGGTAAGGGCGTTAAGGTAATGCGAATTGATGAGGGCGCAAAGCTGCTTACGGTTGTTGCCACCCCCCACGATGAGGATGAGGTTACCGACCACCCCGATGAACCCGATGCCGATGCCGAAGAAGGACTTGATGAGGCAGAGCTTTTGGCAGAACAGCAGGCAGATAATGAGCCCGCCGACGATGAGTCTGATGCCGAGCAGGAATAAAAATTAAAATTTAGAAAGGCGGAATATTATAATGCAAAACAATTTTAATGGTTATCAAAATGGGCAAAATAATCTTCCGCCTGAAAATCAAACGGGCGGTAGCTATAATCAGACACCGCCCCAAAATTTTACCCCAAATTACCCCCAAAACGGGGTGCAAAATGCAGGTTATACAGGTGGATATTATTACCAGCCACCACCAATTTATATACCACCCCAAAACCCGCAAAATAATGGGGTTTACGGCAACCCGCCTACCTATTATCAACCAACTTATCCACAGCAGGCATCCCCTGTTTATTATGGTTATCCACCGACTTATCCACCGCCTGTGCAGGTGGTTATGCCGCCCCCCCTTACACCCGAACAAATAGCAAAAAATAATGAAAAAAAAGCGGTAAAAAGCACCGCCAACCGCATTGGCTTGGCACTGATTATTTTTTATATTATTATCTATATTTTTTCATTTGTGTTGGGGCTGTTTGTGGCTGTTAAGCCTGAAATAAAAAGCTTTATTGCCGAACCATCGGTAACACTTATGCTTAATATAATTTTGACCTTTGTGGGCTTTGTCGGTGGCGCAATTTTTATATTTAAAACCGAAGGGTCAAAGCCCCATAGCCTACTTTCATACGGGCTACCTAAAAGGGGCACCTTTTTAGGTTCGGTTATGTTGGCAATGGGCTTTTGCTACACCGCAAATGTCGCCGTTAGTATGCTTCATGCACGACTGCAAAGCATACTGCCATTCTCCCAACCCGAGGTTGAAATGCCCAACGGAATTTTAGGCTTTATACTGGCAACCCTGTCGGTCGCCGTAGCCCCCGCCCTTTTTGAAGAATTTTTATTCCGCGGGGCAATAATGGGCAGCCTTTTAAAATACGGTAAAAGCTTTGCAATATTTACCTCGGCTATAATTTTTAGTTTGGTGCACGGCAATTTGGTGCAAATTCCATTTGCATTTATGGTTGGTTTGGTGCTTGGCTTTATAGCCCTTAAAACCAACTCAATATGGACAGCTGTTATTGTTCACTTTTTAAATAACTTTATTTCGGTTTGTTTAGATTACGCAGGCGACCTTATAAATGAGGATGTTTTAAACGGAATTTATATTATACTGCTTGCCGTAATTATTACGGTTGGTTTTATTGGTCTTTATTTGCTTACCCGTAAGGATAAAAATCTTTTTGTTATTGATAAAAGTATGCACCTTTCAACATCGGCGCAAAGGTTTGGTTGGCTTTCAGGGTCGGCTGCAATTATTGTATTTTTTGTAATAACCGGTCTTGAGGTGCTTTCGGCACAGTTAACGGCAGGTATGCAGCTATGAATAAAAAGTTTATGACCTTGGCATTAGAACAGGCAAAAACGGCTGCAAAAAAGGGTGAGGTGCCAATAGGCGCCGTTGTTATAAAGGATGACAAGGTAATTGCCGCCGCACATAATATGTGTGAAGCCTTAAACGACCCTACCGCCCACGCCGAAATACTTGCCATTAGGGCCGCCGCCAAGGAATTGGGTGATTTTAGGCTAACCGGCGCCCAGCTTTATGTAACCTTGGAGCCCTGCCCAATGTGTGCCGGCGCCGCAATAAATGCAAGGATAGGTGAAATAATTTTTGGTGCCGCCGACCCCGCAAAGGGGGCACTTGGCAGTGTTACCAATATGTATTCATTCGACTTTCCCAACCGACCAACGGTCTATGGCGGAATAAATGAAAAAGAATGTTTGGAATTATTAAAAGAGTTTTTTAAAGAAAAGAGAAAAAGCTAAATAGCCTGGCACCGCAAGGCTGCTAAATTACCGCTAACGCGGTAGCTAAATTCGGCTGCGCCGAGCTAAATTATTGCCTTTTGGCAATAGCTAAATATAGCAAACAGTCAACTAATATGAAAAATAAAAACCGCTGAACTTTTTTCAGCGGTTTTTATTTTTGCTTAGGATAATAAAGGTTTGTTTTTTCTCTCGTTTGTCTAGCCGTAAACAGGGCTTACACCTTATAAATCAAATCGCCGTAGGTGGGCATTGGCCAATACTTTTTGGCGGTTATAAGCTCCAGCTCATCGGCAGAGGAGCGCACCCTTGCCATTGCGGGGATAACGGTATCCTTATAATAATCGGCACGCTTTTGCAAATCTTGGATATTAAGGGCGGTAAGGCTTAATTCTTCAAGCTTATTGTTGTCATCATAAAGAAGATTAACCAATTTTGAAAGACCCTCAACCAGCTTTTGCTCGGCATTAACATTTGCCTTGGGCACAGCCGACTTAACCTCATTTATAGTATTGCTTAAATCTTTAATGTAGGCGGTAACCGATGGGAAGATGTATTTTTTAGCCATACTTACCATGGTGTTTGCCTCAATATTAAGCACCTTACAATAGTTTTCAAGGTGAATTTCATATCGTGACTGCATTTCGGTCTTGGTCAGCACCTTATGCTCGGTGAAAAGGGCAATGTTCTTTTCATCAATAAACTGGGGCAGGGCATCGGGGGTGGTGCGTAGGTTAAGCAGACCTCTGTTTTCGGCCTCTTTAAACCAGTCCTCACCATAGCCGTTGCCGTTGAAAATAATGCGCTTATGCTTTTTAATGGTAGATTTTATAAGCTTATTAAGTGCAGCGGTAAAGTTGGCCTTTTGTGGCTCCAACTCATCGGCAAACTGTTTAAGTGACTCGGCAATGGCGGTGTTAAGCACCACATTTGGACCCGCTATTGAAAAGCTGGAGCCCACCATACGAAATTCAAACTTATTACCTGTAAAGGCAAAGGGTGATGTACGGTTGCGGTCGGTGGTATCCTGCGGGAAGTGGGGCAGAACATGAACACCTATTTCAAGCTCATTTGCTTCCGCTTGGTCAAAGTCGTCATCCTTTTCAATTGCGTTTAAAATGGCGGTTAATTCATCACCAAGGAAGATTGAAATAATTGCGGGCGGTGCCTCATTAGAGCCAAGGCGGTTATCATTACCTGCGCTTGTTGCCGAAACGCGAAGCATACCCTGATATTCATCCACTGCCTTAATAACGGCAAGTAAAAAGGTTAAAAACTGTGCGTTTTCTTGCGGTAATTTACCCGGCTCTAACAAATTCACACCCGTATTGGTGGAAATTGACCAGTTATTATGCTTACCGCTACCGTTAATGCCGTCAAAGGGCTTTTCGTGAAGCAGGCAAACCATACCGTGACGCTCGGCAACCCTTTTCATAATCTCCATAGTAAGCTGATTATGGTCGGTTGCGGTGTTGGTTTTGGTATAAATTGGGGCAAGCTCATGCTGGGCAGGGGCGGCCTCATTATGTTCGGTCTTGGCCAAAACGCCAAGCTTCCACAGTTCATCATCCAAATCGCGCATATATGCCTTAACGCGGGTTTTTATGCTGCCAAAGTAGTGGTCATCCAGCTCCTGACCCTTGGGTGGCATTGCGCCAAAAAGGGTGCGACCGCAGTAGATAAGGTCATTTCTTTGGTCAAAATACTTTTTGTCCACCAAAAAATATTCCTGCTCAGCACCAACGGTGGTGATTACATTTTTAACATCCTCATTGCCAAAAAGCTTAAGCACACGCATTGCCTGTTTATTTATTGCCTCAATTGAGCGAAGCAGAGGGGTTTTTTTATCCAGTGCTTCACCACAGTATGAGCAAAATGCGGTGGGTATGCAAAGTGTGTT
Organism: Clostridia bacterium; assembly: GCA_017382915.1. Classification (GTDB taxonomy): domain Bacteria; phylum Bacillota; class Clostridia; order Oscillospirales; family Acutalibacteraceae; genus UMGS1279. The sequence goes on from JAFNZJ010000003.1 coordinate 4,845, forward strand.
TTCTTTAATAAATGCGTATGAGGTTGGGTCCCAAGCGGTGTAACCCCTTGCCTCAAAGGTGGCGCGAAGTCCACCCGATGGGAAGGAGGATGCATCAGGCTCACCCTTAATAAGCTCCTTACCCGAAAATTCCATAATGGCACCGCCGTCATCAGCGGGGGCAATAAAGCCGTCATGCTTTTCAGCGGTGACACCTGTCATGGGTTGGAACCAGTGTGTATAATGGGTGGCGCCGCGCTCAATCGCCCAGTCCTTCATAGCGGCGGCTACACTATTTGCAATGGCGGGGTCTAACCCCTTACCGTTTAAAATGGTCTTTTTAAGGGCCTTATAGGTTTCTTTTGGCAGTTTTTCACGCATGGCGGCATCATTAAACACCATACTGCCAAACATTTCATTAACGCGGCTCATAATAAAAAAGTCCTCCCTAAAAAATATATATCAAAGTAAATATTTAACAAATACTATGTTACAGTATACGGTTTTTTGGCGCGGTTGTCAACAAAATGGAAATTTTTTATTAGATTATTAAGGGTATTTTAAGGGTGACTTTATTTTGTTAAGTCTACACCTATTAAAATTAAGTCTAAAGATTTTATAACAGTTAATATAATTAAGAAATTTTACTAAAAAGCCGTAATTTTGCATAAAAATACTGCCCCCATTCTCACACAATGGAAAGCAAAATATAAGCCTTCCCCATCAAAGGGAAGGCTTAAAAAGGTAGCAGAACAACGCAGTTTGCCTATTTTCTGTCCTTTAATGATTTATACTCAACCTGTGGTGAAACGCTGATGTATGCGGGACGAATAATTTTACCAAGGTTTATTATTTCCTCCATACGGTGGGCGCTCCAGCCTGCTATACGGCTTATTGCAAAGATTGGGGTATAAAGCTCCAGCGGCAGGTCAAGCATATCATAAACAAAGCCACTGTAAAAATCTATATTGGCGCTAACGCCCTTATAAATCTGACGCTCCTCAGCAATAATGTCGGGGGCAAGCCTTTCAACCGCCTTATAAAGGTTATATTCCTTTTCGCGGTTTTTCTCCTTTGAAAGGGTGCCAACAAACTTTTTAAACAACCTTGCACGCGGGTCACTTAGTGTATAAATTGCGTGGCCCATACCATAAATAAGACCGGCCTTATCAAAGGCCTCCTTTTTAAGGATTTTGCGTAGGTAGTCTTTAATTTGTTCTTCATCCTCCCAGTCGGTAAGGGTTTGCTTCATATCCTTAAACATCTGCACAACCTTAATGTTGGCACCGCCGTGGCGGGGACCCTTAAGACTGCTAAGTGCCGCCGCAATGGCAGAATATGTGTCGGTACCGGATGAGGTTACAACATGGGTGGTAAAGGTAGAGTTGTTACCGCCGCCGTGCTCAGCATGAAGTACCAAAGCAAGGTCTAAAAGCTTGGCTTCGGCCTCAGTATACTTGCTGTCGGGGCGAAGCATATGCAAAATGTTTTCGGCGGTGGAAAGATTGGGGTCGGGATTGTGAATAATAAGACTGTTATTTAAAATGTAGTGATTATATGCCTGATAACCGTAAACCGAAAGCAGTGGGAAAAGTGCAATAAGCTGCAGGCTTTGGCGCAGCACATTGGGGATATCATTTTCATTGGCGTGGTGGTCATAGCTGTAAAGGGTTAAAACGCTTTTTGCCAATGAGTTCATCATATCATTACTGGGTGCCTTAAGCACTACATCGCGCACAAAGTTAACCGGTAGTGTACGGTATGAAACCAAAAGCTGATTAAATTCATCAAGCTGTTCCTTGGTGGGTAGCTGACCAAAAAGAAGCAGATATACGGTTTCTTCAAAGCCAAAGCGGTTTTCATCCATAAAGCCGCTTACCAGGTCGTTAATGTGAACGCCGCGGTAAAACAGTTCACCCTCAATAGGGGTTTTAACGCCGTCAATCATTTTAAATGAGTTAACCTCACTTATTTCGGTAAGACCGGTTATAACGCCCTCACCCTTTTGGTTACGCAGACCGCGGTTTACTTGATATTTTTGATAAAGTTCGGTTGGTATTAAGCTTTTTGATACGCAAATCTCGGCTAATTCCTGCAAACGGGGGGTAACATCAAAAAGGGCCTTTTCATGTGGCTTCATTTTATCATCTGCCTTTCATAGTTCAAATATTTTGAAATATTATATCACAAAATTTAATATAATGCAAATAAAAACCGCTTATTTACAAAAGTTTTATGATTTTTGAAAAATTTATTAATAACTTACATATATATTGACATTTTTAAACAAAAAAGTTAAAATTGTAGTAGTATATGCTTAATATGGGGGCATATGCGAAGAAAATTAAAAAAGTAAAACAGATAAGGAGAAGTTGGAGAACATGTCTATTTTACAAAAAATCAACTTTTTGCACCTTATTTTAGGTCTTGCGTTTTTTCTTTACGGTATGACCGTAATGTCAAACGGACTTAAAAAAATGTCGGGCAGCAGTTTAGAGCTTAGCCTGAAAAAAATGACTTCAAATAAATTTAAAAGTCTTGCCCTTGGTGCGGGTATTACAATTGCTATTCAGTCATCATCTGCCATGACCGTTATGCTGGTTGGTCTTGTAAACTCCGGTATTATGAGCTTGGAGCAGACGGTAGGCGTTATTTTTGGTTCAAACATAGGCACAACACTTACAACCTGGATTATGTCACTTTCGGGTCTTGAGGGCGGCAACATCTTTTTAGATATGCTAAAGCCGGCAAACTTCTCACCCGTTTTGGCGCTTATTGGTGTAATTTTAATTATGGTTGCCAAAAGCGAAAAAAAGAAAGACCTTGGCTCCATTTTAGTTGGCTTTGCCGTTTTAATGTACGGTATGGAATTTATGGGCAGCTCGGTTGATGCACTTAAGGGCGACCCCGAATTTGCCAAGTTCATGTTGGTATTTAATAACCCCATTATTGGTGTGCTGGTTGGTGCGGTATTTACCGGTATTATTCAAAGCTCGGCCGCATCGGTTGGTATTTTGCTTAGCCTTGCCGGTACCAATGCCATTACATACGGTATGGCACTGCCCATTATTTTGGGTCAAAACATCGGTACCTGCGTTACAGCACTGCTTTCAAGTATAGGTGTTAATAAAAACGCAAAGCGCGTTGCGGTTGTTCACCTTATGTTTAATGTTATAGGTACCGTGCTTGCCCTTGTAATTTACTACCCGCTTAATGCAGTGTTTAAGTTCTCCTTTAACGATTTGACCATTGACCAGTGGGGTATTTCACTTATACACAGCGCATTTAATGTTACCGCAACACTTGTTCTTTTGCCCTGCTCAAAGCTTTTGGTTAAGATTGCAAATATGCTTGTCCGCAGTAAGGATGAAAGTGAAAAAGAAAAGGTCACCTTTATTGATGAGCGACTTCTTGCCACCCCTACAGTTGCCCTTGGTGAAAGCGATGCCAAAACAATTGAAATGGCAAAAATCGCAAGAGAAACCTTTATATACGCAACCAACCTTGTAAAAATGGCAGAGGACGGTAAGGGCTTTGACCAAGCCATTGCCGACACCGTTAGAAAAAATGAAACTGTATTGGATAAATATGAGGATAAGCTTGGTTCATTTTTGGTTAAAATTTCGGGCAAGGAGCTTTCAAATACTGACAGTAAAGAGGTTTCAAAGCTGCTGCACACCATTGGCGACTTTGAGCGTATAGGCGACCACGCACTTAACCTTTTGGGTGTTGCCAAAGAAATTGATGATAAGAAAATTACCTTTAGTGGAAAGGCGCGTGAGGAATTAAAGGTGCTTTCATCCGCGTTGGAGGAAATTATAACCCTTACCGTTACCGCCTTTGCCGAAAATAATTTGGATATGGCAAGGGATGTTGAGCCTTTAGAGCAGGTTGTTGACCGTCTTGCCGCACAAATTAAGGCAAACCACATTGAAAGACTGCAAAAGGGCGACTGCACAATTGAGCTTGGCTTTGTGCTTTCTGACCTGCTTAATAATTTTGAGCGTGTATCTGACCATTGCTCAAACATTGCGGTTGCTATGATTGAGGTTGCTATGGGCAGCTTTGATACCCATAAATACCTTAACGCCGTTAAGGATGACAGCAATGCCGACTTTAATGAGCGCTTTAATGAGTACGCCATAAAATATAATTTAGTATAAAAAGCTTTGCCTTAAAAGGGGTGCGGTTATGAAAAAATTAGGTTTTATCGGGGGCGGAAATATTGCCACCGCAATTATAAAGGGCGCGGTAGCTACCGGCATAGTAAAGCCCACCGCCATTACCGTTTTTGATATTGATGAAAAAAAGCTTGCCCCCTTTATCACGCTTGGTTGCTTTACCGCAAAAAGCCTTGGCGATTTGGCTAATAATAGCGACATTATATTTTTAACCGTAAAGCCACAGGTTTTAGAAAATGTTTTAAATGAGCTTAAAGAAGTTATTGCAGAAAATACCCTTATAATTTCACCCGTTGCGGGGGCAAAGACTTCAAAAATCAGTGCCCTTTTAGGCAGTGAAAAAATTATTAGGGTTATGCCAAATACCCCTTTAATGTACGGCGCGGGCGCCACCGCCATTACCGCGGGTGCCGCAGTTACCAAGGATGAGCTTGATTTTGCAAAAAAGGTCTTTTCAGCCCTTGGTGTTACCGCCACCGTTGATGAGGATAAAATGGACACCGTGACCGCCATATCGGGCAGCTCACCCGCCTTTTTTATGCGCTTTGCCAAAGAGATTATTGATGAGGGCGTGCGACAGGGTATGGACCAAAAAACCGCAAAGGATTTGGTGCTTGCCACCATGGCGGGCAGTGCAAAAATGGCTGCGCAAAGTGAAAGCTCGTTGGATGAGCTTATTAAGGCCGTTGCATCCCCCGGCGGCACTACCGAGGCGGGGCTTAATAAAATGGACAACCTTGACTTTGATAACACTACCGCCGAGGTTATAAAGGCGGCGGCAAACAGGTCAAAGGAGCTTTGAAAAGCTAAAGTACAAGCCTAGGGCTTGTAGCTAAATTATTGCCTTTCGGCAATAGCTAAATTCGGCTACGCCGAGCCAAATTACCGCTGACGCGGTAGATAAAACAAAAAAGCATAAAAATGGCAAAAGGATGTGTAGATATTCTACACATCCTTTTGTTTTATAACGAAAACCACGCGATAGTCGCGTGGTTCAAAAGAGGTTAACCGATGAACAAAAAACGAAATAGGGTTTATTACAAAAAGAAAAATGTTTTGTAATGCTTTGATTTAGCACAAAAGTTTTTGAGGAA
>JAFNZJ010000105.1 GCA_017382915.1 Clostridia bacterium
AGTGTAGCATCAACCTTAATGTCATCGGAACTGCTTACAAGCTTATCCCCAAGGTAAACCGCGGAATAACCACGCTCCATAACCTTACAGGGTGATAAGGCATCAAGCCTTGCATTAAGTTTGTTAAAAGCAGCATCGTAATTTTTGGTATTTAAAATATAGGCTGATTTAAAACGCTCATTAAGGGCATCAAGCCTAAACTCAAATGGTGAAAAAATATGCTGTGGATTAGTATAACATCTTCGTGATGCCAATGCGTTTAATTTTAAATTAGCATTTTGAACAAGCGAAAAAGCAGAGTTTTTAGTTTTAGAATAAAAAGAATTTATTTTATCTAAAAGCTCAACCGCATCAGGTAGTGCAAGCTCTGCCGCGGCAGAAGGCGTGGGAGCGCGCAGGTCACTTACAAAATCACATATGGTAAAATCAACCTCGTGCCCAACGGCAGATATTACGGGTACCTTTGAAAGGGCAATTTTTCGTGCTAAATCCTCACTGTTAAAGCAGGATAAATCCTCTGCACTGCCGCCGCCACGACCAATAATTATTAAATCAATATCGTTACAAGAATATGCTTTATTAAGCGCACTTATCAGTGATGCAGGTGCCCCTGCCCCCTGCACCAAGGCAGGGAAAAGTATAATGTTTGCAAGCGGATACCTGCGGGATGAAATATCTAAAATATCCTGAAGGGCGGCACCCGTAGCCGATGTTATAACACCAATTTTTTTAGGATATAACGGCAGTGGCTTTTTGCGGTCGGGTGAAAAAAGACCTTCCGCCTCTAGCTTGTTTTTAATTCTTTCAAATTCCGCTGCAAGCTCACCATCGCCAAGCGGCTGCATACTTTCAGCATAAAACTGATACTGGCCATCCTTTTCGTACAGCGAAACATAACCCCTGCACACAACCTGCTGACCATCGCTTGGTAAAAACTTAACCCTTAAAGCATTACCCTTAAACATAACGCTTTTTACTGAGGCATCGCTATCCTTTAAAGTAAAATACCAATGCCCGCTTGAATAATGGTTTTTAAAGCCTGAAAGTTCACCAACCAGGGTAATTGATGCTAGGTTAACATCACCCTCTAACAGTGAACGAACATACATATTAAGTTGTCGCACCGTTAGTTTTTGTGGTTGCATAAACTATTTCTCCATTTGTAATTTTGCAAGCAGGGCAATACCTACTGCGTTATCGCCCGAAAGTTCGGTAGATGCAAAATCGGCATCAATTACCGCCTTTAATTTGTTTTTAATAATTTCATCTGCCATAACACCGCCGGAATAAACAATTGGCAAATCGCCATATTTTTCTTTTATGGCAAGTGTCATTTGACAAAGGGTGTCTGCCGCAAAATTAAGAACAAATGCAGCAATATTTTCGGGCGGTTCATTGTTTTTAAGCAGTTTTTGACAGGTGTTTTCTACGCCCGATAAAGCACAGTCGCACCCTTTAATGCAGGGTTTAAGTAACGACTTATAAACACCCTTTTGTGCCAGTATTTCAAGTTGTTCACCTGCGGGGAATGATAGCCCAAGCATAACACCTGCACGGTCAATAACCTGCCCCAAATTAAGGTCAAGTGTTTTAGCAATAATTTGGGCTTTAAAACCAATTTCCGCAGGGGAAACCAAAAGAGCCTCGGTAGTGCCGCCGGAGACATGAAAAGCAATAAAACTATCATTTATTAAGTCCATACGACCTGCCGAATAAAGTGCCGCGGCAATGTGCCCCTCTTGATGGGAGAATTTATAAAGAGGAACCGACAGAGCCTTTGCTAAAACCTCTGCCAAGCCAACACCAGTTAAAAAGCAGGGCATATAACTATCATTAAGGCGGCGCGGTCTATCAGAAACTCCAACCGCCGAAATGCTTTTAACATCCACCGATGATAAAACATCACCTACTATTTGTGGCAACTGCTTTGTATGGGCAAAAACCGCATCACTTTGGCGCAGTCCCCTTTCACCAGACGGAACGGGTAAAAGACTGCGTTTTGAAAT
>JAFNZJ010000106.1 GCA_017382915.1 Clostridia bacterium
GGTGTCGCCCTGAGCTAAAACAGTACCAAAGTTTAAAACGGTGATTTCATCACAAAGACCTGCAACAAACTTCATATCGTGTTCAATAAGCAAAATGGTCATATCAAAATTATCACGAATATATTTAACAGTCTTTACAAGGTCTTCGGTCTCGTGCGGGTTCATACCAGCTGCAGGTTCATCCAAAAGCAAAAGCTTTGGATTAGTGGCAAGTGCGCGTGCAATTTCAAGCTTACGCTGTTTACCGTAGGGCAGGTTACAGGCAAGGTTGTTGCGTTCCTGCTCAAGACCAAATATTTTTAAAATCTCTTTAGCCTTTTGACGCATTGCCTTTTCAACCTTAAAGTAACGGGGCAGACGGAAAATAGTTTCAATAAAATTGCATTTGAATTCCGGCTGATTATGAAGGCCAACCATAACATTGTGTATAACAGTCATATTGTTAAATAAACGAATGTTTTGGAAGGTACGGGCAATGCCTTTATGGTTAATAAACTCTTGGCCCTTGCCTGTAAGGTCTTCACCGTCAAGATAAAACTTACCTGTGGTGGGCTTATAAACGCCTGTAATCATATTAAATATGGTGGTTTTACCTGCACCGTTAGGTCCTACCAAGCCGTAAAGCTGCTTTTTGCGAATTTCAATATTAACATCTTGAACTGCCTTAAGACCGCCAAATGAAATACCTAGGTTTTCGGTTTTGAGGATAATATCTGACATTTATTTACCCTCCTTTTTATCGGGATTCATGGTAGATGTACTGGGCTGAATATCTACCGAAAGAATCTCATTCATTTCAATCTTGGTGGGTACACGGTCCCATTTAGCCTCATCATCGCGGCGATGTGCGGGGTCGTGCTTTCTAAACCTTGCAACCAATACGCCAAGGTTGTGGTTTGCCCTAAAGCTGCTTAAAGCGGGTGCGTTATTATAAATAACCAGTACAATAAGAATTAAGGCATAGAACAGGTCTTGTAAAACTGCAAGGTCACCAACCAAAACGGTTTGAAGCGTGGTATCAAGGTAGGTGATAAGTGTTGCTGCTATAATTGAGCCACTGATGTTACCCATACCACCTAAAACAACCATAACCAGTATTTCAATTGAATAGTTATAGTCAAAGTTTGAGCTTTGAACAGTGTAATTGCTGTAGCTATAAAGCACACCTGCAATACCTGCAAAAAGTGATGAAATGGTAAATACAATAAGCTTGTATTTGGTAATGTTAATACCTGTTGCGCGGGCGGCAATTTCATTATCTCTTATTGAGGTAATGGCACGGCCGTGCTTGGAGCGGATAAGGTTTTGAATAACCGCAAGGCAAACAAGCACCAAAATAAAAGCAAATATAAACAAATACTTTTTATCGTAGCGTGGTGTTGGAAGACCTAATGAACCACCAAAGCTTTCATCACTGGAGTTCATAAAAATGGTCCTTACAATTTCACCAAAAGCAAGTGTTACGATTGCTAAGTAGTCACCCTTAAGGCGAAGTGCGGGCAGACCGATTATAATGCCGCAAACAGCAGCAATTAAACCGCCTACAATAAGTGCAATTACAAGTGTTAAAAACTCACTGCCCAAAACCGGTTCAAGCAAGGCTGAAACCTTACCACCTAAATATGCACCTACACACATAAATCCTGCGTGACCAAGCGAAAGCTCACCTAAAAAGCCAACAACCATACTAAGCGATACCGCAAGAATTATGGAAATGGCAATTTTTTCTAAAAGGTTTACGGTAGAAAAGGGAAGTGCCGAGCCAAGCGACATTGCACCAAAAACTATGGTAACAATGGCAATAGCAAGGTAGTTTATATAATGCTTCCACTTGAAATTTTTAAGTTTAGTCATTATACCTTCTCCCTTCTTACCTTGCCTAAAATACCTGTTGGCTTAACAAGGAGTATTATAATTAAAATTATGAATTCAATAGCATCGGTATAGGGGGCAATTGCGGGGATTTGCAGTGAAATTGCTTCAACAACACCCATAAGTATACCGCCTGCCATGGCGCCGGGAATTGAGCCTATACCACCAATAACAGCGGCGGTAAAAGCTTTAATACCGGGCATAGCGCCAAGCGTATTTGAAAGAGATGGCGATTTCATAAGCATAAAGAAGCCTGCAAAAGCGGCCAGAGCCGAGCCAATAGCAAAGGTAATGGTAATAATACCGTTTACATTTATACCCATAAGCTGTGCTGCGCCACGGTCTTCTGATACCGCTATCATAGCGCGACCAATTTTGGTATACTTTACAAAAAGGCTTAATACCACCATAATAACTAATGAACAGCCAAGTGTAACAAGGGTGTAAATTGGTATGGTAAGCCCCGCAAAGCTTAAATTACCAAAGTCGGCAACAACAACCATTTTAGGGGCAGAGCCAAATATTATTTGTGCGGTTGACTGCAACAAATAGCTCATACCTATTGCGGTAATAAGTACAGCAAGTGGTGATGCGCCGCGAAGTGGCTTATATGCCAGTTTTTCAATTGTGATACCAAGCAGCATACAGAAAATAACGGCGGCAGCAAGACCTAAAATAGGGTTGCCTAATGCGGTCATAGTAACAAAAATCATATAACCGCCAACCATAATAACATCGCCGTGTGCAAAGTTAAGCATTTTGGCTATACCGTAAACCATTGTGTAGCCAAGTGCTATCATAGCATATGTACTGCCTATGCTCAGACCACTTATCAATGTTTCAATAAATTCCATAAAAACATCCTAAAACTATGAGAATTTGCCGGGGCAGTTTTCTGCACCGGCAAATTTCATGTAATTAAATAAATTAATTTAAAAGTGCAGAGATTTATTTATCTGCCTCTTTAAGAACGTACTCAACGGCACCCTTCTTAACATAACCGTTAGCTTCCCAGGTGATGTTGTTACCGGTGTTACCTGAATAGGTGTAACCGCCGGTGAATTGCTCCTTAAGGATTTCGCAAAGGTCAGAAGCGTTCATGGTAACGTTAACGTCTTTGCCAGCCTCTTTAGCAGCCTTCATAGCGCCATAGATTGCATATACGCAGTCATAAGCAGAAGCGCCAAACTGGTTAAGGGTGTCAACACCAAATTTTTCGGTATACTTTTTAATAAAGTCGGCAGCTGCGCCTTCTTTAGCATTTGAATCAAAGTGTGAAAGCATTGAAACCTTTTGAGGAATGGTTGAAAGGTCAAGCTGACCTGCAAGGCCATCAAAGCCATCGCAACCATAATAGGTAGCATCAGCAGGAATGATGGTCTTAGCCTGAGTCATAAATACAGATGCAGGTTGATAGTAGATAGGCATAAAGATAAATTTGCAATCTTTAAGCTGGTTGATTTGGGTTGAGAAGTCAGAAGCTTCACCGGTGAAGATGGTCTCAACTACTTCAATATCAGTCTTAAGGGCTGCTTTGAACTGCTTGTAGATACCGTTTGAATAAGCATCGTCAGATTTGTAGAAAACACCGATTTTGTTAAGACCAAGGCCGTTAACATAATCTGCAGCAACTTTACCCTGGTTACCATCAGCAAAGCACATCTGGAAACCATTAGGATTCTTAGGAATGTCATCACCAGAAGCTGAAGGGGTAAGGAAGAATACATTGTCTTCAACAGAAAGGTTGGTGAACTCAAGACCGGGAGCGGTGGTAACGGTACCTAATGACACCTGCATACCGCTTTCAAGTAATGAAGCATAGTTAGCTGCAACCTTGGTTGCGTCATGAGTGTCATCAAGGGCAACAAGTTTAAAGTTTACGCCGTCAAGACCGCCGGCAGCGTTGATTTCATCAACAGCCATTTGAGCGGAGTTTTTAACTGCTACGCCATAAACGGCAGCAGCGCCGGTAAGGGGACCGGAAACACCAATAACATATTCGGTGTTGTTTGCTGTGTAGCCTGCGTTACCGCCGCAACCAACAAGGCAGGTTACTGCAAGAACTACGCTGAGTGCTACAGCAAGGATTGATTTGATAGTTTTCATTTTTACTACCTCTTTCTAAAATGTTTAAGTATGTAAAAAATACTTGAATTAATTATATGATAATTGGGTTGATTTGTCAATATTAATTTCGTGTTTTTTATCAATTTAGCGAAATAAATCGCTAAATTAAAAAAATTATGGTTTTTTGACTATTTTGTTGGGAAAATACCAAGCTTATTTAATGTTTCATTAACATAACAGCAGGGAAAACCAACCACTGCAAAGTAATCACCGTTTATTTTTTTAACAAAGGCTGACCCTTTGCCCTGAATAGCATATGCGCCTGCCTTATCCATTGGCTCGTTGGTGTTTATGTAATCGGTAATTTCTTTTTTTGTTAGTTTTTTAAACTCTACATCACAGGCAACACAGTCGGTTATTTCGGTTTTGCCCTTAATTATTGTAACGCCTGTAAAAACTGTGTGGGTTTTGCCCGATAGCAGCATAAGCATAGCTTCAGCATCGGCCGTGTCTTTTGGCTTGCCCAATATTTTGCCGTCAATCGCCACAACTGTATCAGAGCCAATTACGGTATCATCATTATTTAGAAATACTGCACGGGCCTTTCTAAGTGATAATTCCTTAACCAGTAATTCGGGGTTGGTGATAGTGGTGCTTTCATCACAGTCGGCAGGTTTTATTTCAAATTCGTAACCCAACATATCAAGCAGTTCCTTACGCCTGGGTGAGTTTGATGCAAGAATAAGCATTTTTCAAATTCTCCTAAAATGTTTTTAATACATTATAAAATACATATTATCAAAATTCAATATAAAGCGGTCAATATGTTGAATTTGTTTTCTGCCTATGATAAAATATTTAATGATTAGTTTGAAATGATTTTGAAAATTTTTGTGGAACCTACAGAGATTATTAAAGGTATTATAGGTGTAGGCAATGATGCCGATTTTATTACCGCTTATAACGAATATAATTTGATAAATGTAGTCATTGGTGGTAATCAGTATAATTAAGTGGGGGAGTATAAATGAAAAATACTTCATTTACAGTTAAAATTATTGTATTTTGTCTGGTGCTTGGAATTACTGTCTCTTTTACAGCCTGTGTTGACCATAACAGCAAAGGCAAAAGCACATTAACTACCGAAAACAGTAATACTGTATCCCTTTACCCCGAGCCATCAAATTTTGTAACAACAAGTAGTAGCCAACCTTCATCTACTCCGCCTACAACTTCAGTGCCGCCGATTGTTACATCTGACCCACCTGTAACTTCAGACCCCCCAAGTTTAAACCCTAACATTTTTAATATTGGCTCAGAGAATTTATTACTTGAATATGTTAAAAATCATTATTACAAAAAACAAGTTCATATTCTTATGTGGCGTAGTTTTACTGATTATGAAGAATCGGTAATTAAAAATTTTGAAAAC